>JAFAQB010000139.1 GCA_019246625.1 Nitrososphaeraceae archaeon | reverse complement strand
AACACCATCTCCAACACCATCTCCAACACCATCTCCAACACCATCTCCAACACCATCTCCAACACCATCTCCAACACCATCTCCAACACCATCTCCAACACCATCTCCAACACCATCTCCAACCCCATCTCCAACACCAGGAAATATCGGCCCTGATGGAGTTTTTCAAGTATTTCCAACACTTGCAGGTGGATCAGAAGTTTACTTGACAGACAACCCCGATAAGAGTAAATTCAACATATCTTATGGTACTGGTTCTCATTTACCATATACAAAGCACCAAGAAGGAATGCTAACGTACTTCAACAGCGTTGGAAATCCAATTACTTATGCGAGTGGAGCAGCACCGGGAAGAAGTCTAAGACTTGATATGTATGCTGACGACGGTATATGGGCAGACAAGACTCCTTATAGTTGGAAATCAAACCCCGGATACCTATACACACCAAAAGGTATCAAGAATGGTGAATATACAATAATTATAAGACCACATGGACAACTCCACACACATGAGGCAGCAGCATGGAAACTTGCAGGAAGAGATGAGGACGCAATCAGGTCAGTATTTGAAATAAATGGCGCAGATGGGGAACATTCAAGTCCTACAGCTAACTGGAATTATGCTCATTTCCCATACGTACATGCACCTATAAAAGTGGCTTCCAGTTTTGGAAAATTAACAGCAGAAAAATGGTATGGATTAAAAGCAGTAAGAATTGTAGATCCTAGCAATAAGTTTACAGATTATTATCTGTTTGAAGATCCAGATCCAGTAGACTCTAACGGCAACTTGAAGAATAATTGGAGACTTATAGCTCAGGCACATGATGCAGGAACTTCAGCGTATGGTAACATCCCATCTACATGGAAATCACAAAAAGACTTGTTCAGATCAGACGGCTTCCAGTCTTGGGACTTTGCAAAAATGTCTGTGAGAGAGATAGATACATCTGCAACACCTGCTATTCCATTAAATACTCTACAACATGAAAATGTGCGTGTAGTACAAGGCCTAGAATATAATGATAACCTAGATTCTGTTGAAGAGGCAGCTGCTGCTGAATCTGCTTCTACTTCTACTGCATCCCAGACACAACCTCAACAGCAAGCTTATGATAATACTCAGAACAACCCATCATCATCAGCCAGCACTATTTCTTCATTGCACTTTCAAGCTCCGTTGTTAACTCAGAAAGAACAGCAACAACAATTACCACAACCATCACCAACAACAACACTTCCACCAGTAGCCAATGCAGGTGTCTCTCAAATAGCAGATGCAAATGCAAACATAGTACTAGATGGTAGGAATAGCTATGTTCCTATTATGCATCAGCAGCAACAACAACAGCAACAGCTTAGTAGCAATAGCAGAGTAATAATAGCTTATCAATGGAAACAATTACCAATAGGAGGAGTACCTGTCAATATGATGGGCGCAAGCACACCAACACCAATGTTCAAAGCTCCTATGCTACCATATGATACCACATTAGCATTTAGCTTAAGAGTAATGGCTAGTGACGGTAGCGTAAGTAGCAATCCAGCTGTAGTATATGTTACGATAAAGCATTATCAGAGTAATAATAATCATCAGCAGCAGATGCCATTACAACAATAACAACAGCAACAACCACAATCACTACCACTAATGAAGCAGATACCTCAACAACCACCATCGCCATCACAACAAGAGTCCTTATACATATCCTCTCTCAATATCAATATCTTTATCCTCATTAGCATTATTTAAAATACTAATATCGCTAGATCGATGAAGATAAGAAAGAAAAAATAACAACAGTGCATTGCGATATACAGTAAAATCAACAATGGGTGAAGATCTTAATTCTTCACACGTAACTGAATGAGGACTTGTAGGTGATCGCATTCATGCGTAGTAGGCAAGAAAACCGGCAAAGTAGCTGGTGCCAACAACCATAGAAAATGGGAAAATCTCTTTGACTTTCGTTCTATGCTTATAGACTCCACATGACGTATGTGATATTCCACCGGTCAGGATTACTATTCCAAATGACAGTAACGCTTTATCCAATCATCAGAAAGATGACCATTCTACATATCACTTTGTATAGCAGATTAATTTCAAAAAATATTACTTTTAACTGGACAAATGTGAAAGGGGACAGTATATTCCTCAACGAGAAATCAATAAATTATAACTTTCCTGATCTATGAGTACGAGTACTAGATTAGTAGAGTACAAAACCTGATATAATGACTCAATCTTTGGAAAGACTGTCCTGTTCTTCCATCATATATCCTATCCATAGTATATTAGATATATCATACAAAGGATCAAATGCTACTTCTGATATCACTACAGATCATAAGGCTGTGTAGTAAACCGTATCTTTAGCGTCCAAACATTGTACAGGCCTTTTCGGATATATTCAAAGAAAAGAACATTACAGGATAAGCAGCAGGACATCAATGATAAGTGAAGCACATTTAAAAGGCTAATGGTTATCATTACGGTAACGTTATAGTATGGTCAAAGATGATGACATAATGCGTCCATAAGGCCAATGTATTCGCAAAGCAAAGACACTAGACTTTAGTGTTAAGTTGTGACAATGACATGTTTATTTGCTATTATCTATCATCGTATTACAATGGAGTATAGGAGCAGAAACAAGATAATTATTTCAATTCTGCAAGCAGCCTTTAATGCTATTAGCAAAAATAATACTAATGACCGTTGGGTAAAACAAACAGATATCATACACAAAACTGATCTATCTACTGTATACTTCGAAGCATATTTGTCACTCTTGCAAAAGAAGGAGTTAATAGAATATAATGCTCAAGATCAAATTTTTAGAATAACAGACAAGGGTATGCGTTTTCTGCAAATGAATAACCAGATTAGCAAATTGTTTTCCCAAACTAACTGAGTTCTTGATAGAAGATTATTGACAAATAAACTAACAATATTTCTAGTCAGTTCGAATTATACTTGTGATTTTGCTGCATGAGGTTGTTTCCAGAGTCGGTAGGAATTTTTGCTATATCCAAAACAAAATAAAAAAGAAAGCTCTTGGAACTTTCTAACATTATTGTTAATGCTGGCTAGACGTGTTACTCTTCTGTGCAGCGGTACATAATAATGTTTGATCCATCAAAAAAGGAAATTTCAAAAATTTTGTATCTCTAAAAAGGCCTGACCCAAGCTTTAAGCCAATTAGTGTTAAATTCAATAAAGATCGAACTGCTCTTTATATAGTAAGTAATGGAAAAGAGGAAACAAGAAAGACCTTACTCAATGGCTATCCATTACCGCATTCAAAGTATCTATTCACATTTAATAAACAAATTGATGATATAGCAAATAGCAATGGAAATCAACAGAAACAAGAACAAATAAGTGAAAAAGAATTACCTATGGAAACAGTTCTTGTACTGCAAGGTGGAGGTTCGCTTGGTGCATATGAATGCGGAGTGTATAAAACTCTTGTAAAACACAATATAAAATTTGATATTGTGTCCGGCACCTCAATTGGAGCTCTTAACGCATCAATAATAGCTGCTCATAGTTACGATACTGTAAAAAATTCTGTAAAAGAACTTGAACATTTTTGGTTAGAACTCGCAGAAACTCTCATACCGTTACCTGAACAATTTTCATTCTTGTATTTCACAGATGAGGCAAGAGCCATTTTAGCATCCATGTATTCTGCTATGTATGGGAATCCTAAGGCCTTCTTTCCAAGATGGATTTTCTCGAGTCTTCTCAATTACCTCCAACCATTCAGACCATTGTCATATCCACTTTTTGATATAGCACCTCTTAAGGAAACACTGAACAGGTATGTTGATTTTAACAATTTGGGAAAACCAAATAGAGCCAGATTAATTGTAACTTCTACAAACATACAAACAAGTGAACCAGTCGTATCAGATAGCAAACATACCAATATTGATGCAGATCGTGTTATTGCAAGCGCTGGTTTTCCTTTCTATGGCATTGCATGGACGAAAAAGGACAATAAATATTTGTGGGATGGTGCTCTACTTAGTAATACTCCCCTACGCGAAGTCATAGATGCATCACCTATATCAGACAAAATGGTCTACTTAGTTAATATTTTTCCTCATTATCAAAAAGAGCTTCCACAAGACATGTTTGAAACTTGGCATAGAGCCAGAGACATAATTTACACTGATAAAACCGATAATAATGTCAGATTGTCAAGGATTATATCAAGATATTTATCACTTTTAAAGGAAATGCATGATTTATTGATGATCAAGAATGTCAATCTCAAAGAAGAGAATGATCCAAAATTAAAGGATAGATTTATGAAAATGGAACTTGAATACAATAAGCTTGCACGTCATCGGGGTGCAATAATAAGGGAATTAGTTCGCATAGAAAGACCAGAAAAAAGTCATCATTTCCTTTTCGAGGATGCTGATTTTTCAATTGCCACCATAAAGAAATTGATAAGGCAAGGAGAAGCTGACACAGAAAGAGCTTTGGTTACAAATAGTAAATGATAGAACTTGTTTTACATATTATCAAATATAAAATGCACTTGAGATCTCCAATAAAATGTCTTTGATTTACTATGACTGAAACTCCGATCAGACTGAAATTTGTATATATTTTATTTAGGTGTTAGATATATAATAACAAGACATTTAACAACATATATTTCATCTAATCATCTTGTTTGAATTTAAATGTCAACATTGAATATGATGTGCTGATATCTATTCTCTTTCCTAAAACCTCATTGAAGATATACTGTAATATTTCCTTAAAATACAGAGACCAATTTTCGCAGATATCGTGCTTCATAATGTAAGTATGAGTTCTGCTTTTTTCGTCAAATGTATGACTCATTTGTATGGATGAATTCTTCATCCTATTCTCAAACCAAGATAAAAATGAATCCAAATCCATCTTTCCTCCCTTCATAAATATAGCAGCATTTTGCACTTCACTCTTACCAACACGTGTTGCTATCTCACTCATCTGTTCTTTGCTCATTTTTGTAAAAAGCTCTTGTACTACAGGTTTAGAAAGCGGGACCATTCCAACCTTCGGCTCATAGATGTGCCATTCTAAAAAGCTCTTTAGGATTTGGTTAATAAGGGAATTAAGGCTGATTCCTTGACTATCAGCTTCAGAGCGCAACCTTTTCACATTATCTTGATCTAAACGAAAAGTTAGAGACGTTGTCTTGCTCGCATTGACTTCTTTTTCAGTACTAATGACGCTTCGGGTAATAGTTATTTACCTCCAGCTTTGCAAACTTATCTGCATTTGATATTTGTTAGAGAATCTTTCTTAATAAATCTATGTATGTTTTCCTCATGTAGCATAAAAGCAAGATTTATTTTCAAATTCAAATACTAATGTCGCATTATTTGATGTTAGGATGTTAATATTTTTTTGTAAAGCTTCCTCAAAGATTAACTCTAAAACTGTCTTGTAATATAACGAATAGTTTTCTCCTGTATCATGTTTTAGAATGTATGTATGATGATTACCATTATCTTTGATAGTGTGACGAATCTCAATGGAGTAGTTGTCCATCTCAGCTTCAAGCCATGATAAAAATGAATTCAAGTCCAGTGCCTTCTCGCCCTCTATGAATATTGCCGTGCTCTGTACTATATTCTTCCCAACACGTCTTGCCATACTAATTATTTCTTCCTTGGATCTGTTAGCGAATAATTCAGTCAATAGTGGCTTTGAGATTAGTACAAGTCCAGATTTAGGCTCAAACTTATCCCATTCTATAAACCTCTCTACAATTTGGTTAACAAAAGTATTGAGGTTGATTCCTTGACTCTGTGCCTCAGCGTATAATTTATTTGCAACGGCTTCATCTAAATCAAATATCATAGAGCCTGCTCTAGTGTTTTTACTATCAGTTGGCAGGATGTATCCTTTGGATTCTTTATCGTCTATATTTAACCACAATGCATGACCATCCCATTTTCTAACCTTGTGCATTGGAATATGGTAAAATATCGTGGCCACGAGACTTCTTGCTACTACTATTGAACCGTTATCAATAATATGACTTCTGCCAATAAGAAAACCGTCTCGTGTGTGGACAGGTTTATTGATTAGGTTGTCCTTTGAACTAAGTGGTAGTAGTGATTCTGTCATATGTTGCGATGTCCTGTCTTGTTTTAGTTAGGGTCCAACGACATTAGCAGCTATAAATGATACTGCTACTATTATTTCAGGCACACACTTACCGTCATTACTTTGCCACCTTGCGTATTTATATCCATCACAATTGAAGCATGTATTTTTAGGAGTATTTGTAATGGTCATAGTATTCTGGTCACATGGGATAGTAAAAAAGATGTAGCATCATCTGCAGGCATTTGCACTTAATTGTTATTATAATTGTTTTAGTTGTAGGCTTCCTGTGCATTAAAAGTTAAGGACAATTGTGTTGATATTTTTCATCTTCAACTCATATCTTAACCTGTATATTAAATCTCTGCACGCGGACTATAATACATATGATCCTCACGATGACCACCTTGTCCCATTCCGATATCCTTGTAATCATTGACAAATTCAATTGATCTGAGCCATTTGACCATTTTGTAACCTAGCTGTGTTTCAACTCTCAAGCGCAATGGTGCACCGTGTCCAATATCAAGCGGTTCGCCATTCATCTCATAAGCCAAGATTGTTTGAGGGTGTTTTACAATCTCCAAATCTAATACCTCATAGAATTCATCTCCATCTGTATATTGGTGTGAACGAAATACAACGTAACGCGCCGACTGAAGTGGTTTACACTTCTCAATGATATATCTCATTGATACACCTCCCCATTCTCCTATGGCAGTCCATCCTTGTATACAATAATGTTCGGTAACTTGCTCTTGTTTACGCATCATGTGCAAGTCAGAAAGTGAAAGTTCTAGAGGACTTTGAACTAATCCATATACGTCGAGTTTCCAATTGGTAAAGTTATTTTTCAACAGCTCTTTGTATTCTTGAGTATCAGGGGGGTAGCCGTTTACCCGGAAAAATAGCGAAACCTTTGATTTGGGAATTTGTTGTCTGGATATAGCTTTATGGAATAAAATCCACTTTGCTGGTACTAATACTACATCAAGAGCATTCTGAATTAGCCTTGGCTTTCGAAGAGAAATTCCTGTAGCCCATACATTAACAACTACAACTGCTATAACAAAGAGTGCAAATAAACCAGCTGCAACTCCAAAACTGGTTGCATGACCTAATACTATGTTTCCCATATTATCTGAAAAGCGTTCTATTACGACCATGGTTAGG
>JAFAQB010000308.1 GCA_019246625.1 Nitrososphaeraceae archaeon | reverse complement strand
AGCAGATAAAATTGTAAAAAGAATCATGCCAACAACAGAAAGTGTTATAACAATTGAAGTTCTATAGGTCATATACTTGTCAATTAATATTGCTGATACTTTATATGATGATGGTTTAAGAATATCATAACTATGATTAAAGTAATTCTGAACATATTTTTTTATGAATGACTATATTATTACTTATGCATCCCTAGAAGATTATTATAACATGCCTAGTCTTCTTCAGATTCTGCAATGCCCGATTTGAAAAAGTGCAGATTATTTATTTATTTGATCCTAATATTGTATAGTAACTCTCTTGCTGTAGAAACAATTAGATATATTATAGGGCTCCAATATTTCGTTTTTTTCTTGAACTCTTCAGCCACTGCTGTGCATAGGAATAACTGCAGTGTTGGAATTGAATCTATAGAGCAGAGCAATTTGATATTGATTTTGGGTAGATCACTGACTGTTATATCTTTGAATTGATTCATTTATGTTGCCTGGTGTTTCATAATTCGATTGCAGATCCATCTAGAAACAAAATAAATGACAAAAACTAATCAAAAATCTATTATAAACTAAAGGTAGACTTAGTTTAATATATTATAAATACTCTTCATGCGTTGAGCATTTGAATTTGGAAAAGCCAACAAAAACGATCAAAAAGAAGCAATCAATGTCAGATCAAATATGTGAATTACATGCTTTAAGCCTACAAAGATTCATAATAGACAATAATCAGTGCCTCTTGTTGGCATATTGCCATGAGTGTAATTCCCAACTGCATCAGAGATGGGAATTGTGCAAAATACCCACAGAGGCCTAAATATAGCTGTAAACAGTATCATAAATTCATACCACCAAATAAAATCTAATCATACCAATATATAATAATTAAATATCAACGTAAAAATGATACTAATTTTTCAATTGATCTTAGTAATACTGTAAAATACATAGTTACTACCTTAACGTGGTTACTAATAATAGTATCAGTAGTATCAATACTTCTTTTGCTCGATATAAACTTTCAACGTAAAAATTAACAGGTATATTGCAATAATTCTTCTCTTATCATATGTCAATTAAAACATTATAATTTCATTGTTTGTAAATGCATTAATAAAAATAAATTGAGTACATCATGACCGAGAACATACATGTTCATGACACATGCTAAACCAAAAGTGATCTGCTTCGAAAGTTCATTTTTTTATCTGGAGGATCTGTTGATGTTTTGACTCTTGTACAGGAAGCAAGAAAAACATCATCGGCAGCAACCTACAGCGAACTTGATAAAAAACGGTGGTTGGTGAGGTATTTGATTCTTGGTGGCGTTGGTACAGTCCTTGCTATCAAACTTTACATGTTGTTATTTGTAGTAGATTTAACTGTAGGTATATACAGCTTTTTTACAAGCTTCATCTTGTTTAATATATTATTATTTTCATATACAAAATTCAAAGATCCCTATATTGATGCCCAGGATATGTTTCTTTCAAATGACAACGATAATAACAACAAACCGCTTGTTTCAGTAATAATACCAGTAAAAAATGAGGAAGGCAATATTAGAAATTGTGTTCAGTCATGCATTAACTCTACCTATTCAAAGAAGGAAATCATTATTGTTGATGATGGCAGTACTGATAATACCGGCCAAATTTTAGACAAAATGGAAAGACAAGAACCATGTTTACATGTTATTCATTTATCTAAAAGCGTAGGTAAGAAGCAAGCTATCGAAGCAGGAAGTGTGGTTGCAAAAGGCGAGATTTACGTTTTTATGGATAGTGACTGCGACATGCATATGGATGCAATTGACAAAGCAATAAAAATTTTCCAATATGATAAAAAAATTGGGGCCATCACAGGACATGGAAGAGTCAGAGGCGCAATGACGGGAAATATATTATTAAAGATGCAGGATCTGTATGTAGATGCATCTTGTAGAATTCTAAAGGGAATGGAAACCTCATTTTCTTCTGTTACCTGTTGTGCAGGAGCTCTGAGTTTCTTTAGAAGACAAGCTGTAATGCCATATATACACACATGGGCTCACGACAACTTCCTTGGAATAAAGGATTTTAAGTTTGCAACAGATAGACGTTTGACCGCATATATACTTGGAACAAAGCCTTCTTGCGTGTTAGAAAATAATAGCGGCAAGTCAAATGACAATGATAATGACATCATACGTCATAGCATCACTAACAATACCCCAGTTCTCATACAAGCCAAAAAAGATAGTTTAGATATAACAGCAACAACAACATCATCCCATCCATACGTAGAGAATAATAATAATAAGAACCCACGATATGCATGGAGAATAGTGTATAGTCCAAGTGTTAAAGTAAACGTAGGGGTTCCTGAGACATTTTCAGCACTCATAAGACAGCAAATTCGATGGAGAAAGAGTTTCATTAGAAGTCTATTTGCAACGGGAGGGATATATTGGAGACGTCCATTTTATGCTGCACTATTATATTATTTACAGGTTAGTCTAAAGTTTTTGCGCCCATTTATTATTCTAAAAGCGCTACTCTTCCTTCCTCTTGTAGGTGACTATACGACAACTTTACTTTATTTTTCAGGAGTGTTCTTTACCGGAATGATTTATGGAGTTGACTTTAGACTACGCAATCCTGGCAGTAGCCTGTGGTTATATCGTCCATTGTTTACATTAGTTACAACATTTGTATATAGTTGGTTAATATTCTATGCGGCAATAACAATCAAAAAAACAGCATGGAGATAATATATAAAAAAGTAATAATGAGTAATAGTATTTCAGGTTGAACGCAATTCAGCATGGAATTACATAAATTTTACAAAATGAGCTCCCATAACTACATCATATTGGTGCACATGATATGCACATAATGTTAATATGACTTCATTCATATTTTTAAATCGCTCTTAATTATTTTGTAACGACATTCATAACATTTCAAATATATGCAGATATTAAAAAACGGGAAATCCTATAGAACAGGTGATACTGTAACAACTGTAACAGAATTTAATAACAACGTTGCAAAAGCGTTGACATCGTTCTTCTAAATACAACAGCAACAATTCTTCAATAGATAATAAGGGTTCTTATATATCTCTTTGTTTCACCTCTCTACGTTAAAATGAACCTTGTTCAGTATAACCATTGTTTATTCGATTAAATGGGAGACATTGCATGGTCTGTCATGACGCCAGATGACAGGGTTACAAGTACGTTGGCCTGGATCTGGACAAGCAGAAGGTCCGCCTTGTGCAGATGCTGTTTGTTGTCCTATCACAATCAATATTGCTATTGCAGTAACAGACGACATTAGTAATGTCAACACTATGGGAACTATGAAAAGTATGTATCTTTTCATATACTAGATCATCCAAGAAAGTAATTATGTATTCATTGTAGATAGTATATCTGAATAATAAATTCAGAAATTGACGTGTTAATCAAATATATGCAATTTTTGATTTATCATGAGTGGATATAGAAAACGATGTCCATATAACCATAGAAAAAGTAAGGGAATTATATGAACAAGGCAGCAATTGTAGGAATGGTATTCATGATGATGCTAGGGCCCATCTTTATATTCTCAGCTACAGCAGCAGCCACAGCAAATGCTAGAAGCGACTCTTGCAATTCTGAGGGATGCAATTGGGATTACACATGCATTAATCCAAATCAACCTCCAGGAGCCAAAGGGTGTCCTAATGACCCAAAGGGCCAATAGCAGCAAGATTTGAAATAAAGAAGCAGGAAAAAGATAAAACATATATATTTATTTCATCTCCCACATAGGAGTTGTTTTCTTCATAACAGAAAGCCATCCCATATCGGGAGGCTGGATATTCATCTGCCAAAGTATAGCTATTATTTCTCCACGATGATGTAATTCCTCTGTGAGAACATGTATTAGCACATCCTTAACTATTGTGGTTCTTTTGATTCCATCGTTATTAATTCTTGAAACTGTTTTATAAAGAGATTCTTGAGTAAGAGATGAAAATAAATAATTGTTAACTTCAGAAATGACTTTGGAATTGTAATCCTCAATCATATACCATGAATCGTACCTTGAATAAGGAAATGGTCTATTTGGATCTTCTAATCCTTTAATTGAATAATTTATCCACGAATCTTCAGCCCAAATAATATGAAGAAGAGTATCTTTTAATGATAACCATACAGTA
>JAFAQB010000202.1 GCA_019246625.1 Nitrososphaeraceae archaeon | reverse complement strand
TGGTTTCCAGGGTATCAGAATTCCTTTTTGTGTAGCATAGTAGAACTGAAGGCTACTAAGGCACTTTCCTATAGATGCTCTGGCTGCTGTATGAAGTGGCATTCTACATACTCTAGCTATCTCGTAGAGACCTTCTAAACCAGAATCATTGTATATAAATGAATTATTAATATCAATATGTATCCTTCCTAGTAACTTTATAGCAGTTGGTTTAAAGTATATTCTGCCATATGAAAAATAAGATGTACCTTCCTTTGTAGGTTTCTTTAATGGGATTGATGATTCTCTACCTAAAATCAAGTCTTTAGTAATACTATTTTTTTCAGCCCTGTAAATCAAGTAAGGAAAATCAAATGAGTCTCCATTATCTGTAAATATGAAATCTGGATCAATCTTCCATACTTCTTTTGTGAGATCGTATATCATATCGACCTCTGATTGTCTTTGAATTTTGATAGTTTCAGTGGAGTCTGTTAATTTTACTGTAATCACCATCGAGTCAATTTTATCTGTGTGATTTGGTAGTTTTCCTAGTTCTGTACGTGGATTTAATTTTAGGTGGATAGCCTTAAAGTCGGGTAACTTGTAATGAGTTGACCATACACTGTCTTTGATGTGCCATTTTAAGTTAAAGTTAGAGTCATTGTAAATAGTACAAAATGCTAATGGAAATATATCCTGTTCATAAAAGTAAGATTGGGCAGGCATCAGGTCCACATTGTATAGTCTAAACTTAGAGAATCTATTGCCGTGCATTGTCTCAATGCTTCTTGCCAAAATTAGTGCTTTAGCTGAATCAATCAAAGTCAGCTTGAGAACACTAGATCTTGTGACATCAGTCAACTTTTCATAATATGATACTAACTCAGAATATTTGATTAGACCCAGTATCTTTTTATTATTAACTTGTAGGATCGAATTAAGAGCAGCTTTATCATCTGATGCAACATATATTGAATGAGTCCAGTTATCTTCTAGCCTTATTGGTACATTGTTTCTTTCTTGCTTTATCCAAAAGACCATTTTATTGTTTAGGGGATATGCGTCCAATAGCCATCCTGACACATTAGTAGTACTAGTTCTAGAATTCAATACTAATTCGCCATTTGAAACCTCTGTCAGTAGGTCAACGTACCTAATAAAGACAAAAGTGAATAGTGTTACAGAATAAAATGATACAGATAACTCAGAACATAATTCTTTCATATGTAGATCTGTACCGTTTTATTAACGGATTGATAGCTACGCAAACTGATTCAAAGTTGTTCTTTCAGGCAAGCTGTATGAGTGCACTCACAGCAAGTACCTTCGTTGAACTAACTGTTATGCTTAATAACTATAATTAATACTAACCCTCATTCATTCCTTAACCAATTTAATTTAACTTACGATATTATTGACACAACTGTGACGTGACGTGAATGTGTACTCAGCGCTTGGACTTGGTTTTCTGCTGCAGACTGGCCTTTAGAGCTGCCACAAGGTCCTGAGTCTCTTCCACCTTCTCAATTGATTTTTCTACTATGGGTTTACCCTTGGCCTTAGAGTCTATCAGCTTTTCTAATTCCTTGGTGTATGCATCGGAGTATTTGCTTAGGTCAAGGTGCTCACTTGACAGATTCTCAACCAGTAATTTTCCTAAAGACAATTCCTTGCTGTCTAGGCTCACCTTCTGCATCTCCTTTAATTCAGGGATTTCATCAGCTGGCCTTATCTCATCTAAATAGTGAAGGATATGCATAATTAATTCTCTTTGGTAGGGCCTAATAACAACCAGGTGCTCTTTATCCTTCAATACTACCTTTCCTACTGCAACTTTCTTAGTATCCGTGAGGACTTTAACAAGAAGTGAATAGGCCCTATCATTTCTATTCTTACTTTTCTTGTTGTCAGGGGCAATGTAGTAGCTTTTTTCAATTAAAATTGGGTCTAGTTCTTTTTCATCTACAAACTCCTTGACGTCTATAGTGTTTGTTGACTTGAGCTTGATTCTGTCTATGTCCTGTTTATCAATTACAATGTATTCATTCTTAGAAATCTCATAACCCTTTTTAATTTCTGAATACGAAACCTCTCTTTCTTCAACAGGGCACCATTTTTTATATCGTATTTTATGGGCCTTGTTGCATAATTGGTTAAAGGAGAATTCTCTGCCTTCAGTAGCCAAATACACTCCTACAGGGATGTTCACCAGCCCAAAGCTTATACTACCTTTCCACATGCTATGCAAAGGCAATGAATTTCCAGCTAAAGCTGAGCTTTGGATATTATAAGAGCTGTAGAAGTACAGCTAGTACCTTTAGCTCCGGATTTTGTTATGTAAGAGTTTTCTGCTAGTTACCGAAGGAACACGTACTCGTTTCAAAACCATCGTCTCGGGTATGTCAGTCTTGTTCTATCTCACTTTCAAGAAAATAGTTAGAATGTAGTAACGAAATGCCGCCATCTGCATATATCATGCTTCCTGTAATATAGCTCGCATCATCAGAAGCTAGGAAAAGCGCAATCCTGGCTATTTCTTCAGGTTGTCCAATTCTCTTGAATGGAATTTCCTTGCCGCCGTTTTCTTTGT
>JAFAQB010000158.1 GCA_019246625.1 Nitrososphaeraceae archaeon | reverse complement strand
GGTATATTTACGTAGTCGCAAAACTAAGAATAGCTGATTATTTAAAAGATGGTGCTAAAAGTGTTGAGCGATTAGCAGAATGGACTGAAACCAATCCTGATTCTCTATATAGATTGTTGCGTATGCTAGCTAGTATTGGTATATTTGCTGAAATAAAAGAAGAAGATGACAAAGAAGAACAAGCTAATCAAAGGATAAGAAGAAGGTTTGAACTAACACCTATGGCATCTTTACTCCAATCTGAAGCAGAAAATTCAGTAAGAAATTTTGCTTTGCTGTTTGGATTAGAATCATTTAAGAAATCCATGGATGATCTTTTATACAGCATACAAACTGGCGAGAATTCATTTAAGCATGCAAATGGCTTGGAAATGTACGAGTATTTTGAGCAAAATCAAAAGGAGGCTCAAATATTTAATGGTGCTATGGCCTCACTTACATCTTCACATACTTCATTGATCTCATCTACGTACGATTTTTCACAATTTAATACCATTATCGATATCGGAGGTGGACAAGGAACGTTTTTATCAAGTATTTTAAAGAATAATCCTAATCTTCACGGAGTATTGTTTGATTTACCGCATGCAATTGCAAGTGCCAAAAAGATGTATTATAACAAAGAGGCTGCAAATGTAAATGATGAGGATAATGATGTTCATGATTTTCTTTCTCGTTGCAAACTAATAGAAGGTGATTTTTTCAAATCTATTCCTTCTGTAGGTGCTGACGGTTATATCATTAAGAATGTGATCCTAAACTGGGATGATCAATATGCTGCTATTATTTTGAAGAACTGTTTACAAGCCATGAAAGGTACAACATCATCGTCAAGTAATGAAAACCAAGATAACAGAAGAAAAGCGAGTCCAAAATTACTAATTATTGATACAATTATGCCAGAAGGAAATGAACCATTCATTGGCAAATTCACAGATATAATAATGCTAGTACTAACTCATAAAGGAAGAATAAGAACTGAAGCAGAGTTTCGTAAATTACTTGGTAGTTACGGGTTTGAGATTGCAAATATAATACGATCACATGATTCTGCAAACTTTCTTAGTATTATTGAAGCAATACCCTCATCTTCATTTTCATAATATGGTCGTTTCAATCTATGCTCGCTATTAAAAATGTCTGTCAATCAAAGACTAATCCAATTCCTACTCCCATCATCACCTGACCTAACTCCTCAACATACTGCTATATTGTAGATCTTCGAATGACCAGTTGTTCTAACCTAAAACAGCTGATTGAGTTTGACGATAGTAGTATATGTGTTTGGGTTTGTATCCTGTCTTCTTTTCTTTCGTGATCCTAGACCATAAAAGTCTAATAAGATAATAAGAGCTAGTTTTTATCTAACTCTAGCATCTTAAGTATTGGTTTAAGAATACTTGCATAGAGTACAAACACTTTACAAGGCGGCAATAAAAAGATGACAATATCACTACATGACTTTTTTCAAGATGACCTTAACAAAGACTACAAAGCTTTACCTTCACATGAATTGGATGAATCACCATGTAAATTAATCATAGGAATTGACGGCAACAATCATAGGTTGAAATTATATTTGTGTAAGATGCACCCAAAGATAAGAAGCATTCATTTATCTATGATTGAGCACCACATAAAATATGTTAACCCAAAACAGCATCAGGAAGAGTTATTAAGACAGTTATCATTGTAAGAAGACTAAATATGTTAAGAGATTATTAGTAGTTGACTTAACTGTAGACTATATAAATTTCCATTGATATGTAAAATACATATACGCACACACCTTTTTAAATATACGTATATGTATACAGTGGTAAAGCTAGATTTAGATGCGTACTTACAACAGGCAACTAGAGGGATTAGGTAAGAAGCCAGTATGGCATTTTTATGACAACCTTGTTTGTAGTAGTAGCGATAGTGAGGTAGGCTATAATAGAGATCGTAAAGGGGCTAATGAGTTTATGTAGTAAAATCTGAAAGGGTACTTTGTTTTAGATGGTCTTGACTGTATAACTACTGCAAAGGCCAGCCCTGTATTGCTAACCAGTATTATTACTATAAACTGAACGCCGCAACTAACAAATATTTTGTTTTCATACTATGTGGCATATATACGACGAATAGGTAGCTAGTAGTTATTTGCTTATTGCAGTTCTCGTTTTATAGTTCTTAAACATGTAGTACCTTTAGAGCTGACCCATCAAATGCATAAGTTGTGTGAACTCATCGACGGGGTCTTTGATAGGCATTAGAGTTACCATCAGCTCATCCAAACCTGTAGCCAAAAGTTCGATAAACTGCGCAGCCACAGTATCTTCATTTCCAGATACTATCAAACTCTCTACAAGAGAGTCAGGTATCATCTGACTGGCTGTTAATGGAAAACCTGCATCAGCGAACATTTTAGCATAGAAAGGAAACCTCGAGTACATATCAAGCGATTGATGTCCTGCAGCAAGTACGGAATCACGATCCTTACTAAGCGCTACTGAAATATAGCCCACCAATGGTGGTGTTGATTGTCGATTAGCAGCAGCTGCTGCTGTGCGTAACGCCGGAATTCCAGTACGAATCAAATACTGAATTGGACATACCCATGAAAGAGCTCCATCGGCGATTTCTCCGGCCAATTGAAATGCCTTCACTCCTAATGTGGAAATTAACACTGGAATCTGTGCTGTATGTGGCAGAGTGACTTTGACATTAAAGAACTTTCCATGATGATCTACTTTCCCATCCCATAATGCTATGCGCAGCACATTTACATATTCGCGCAGGTGGGCTAACGGCGTTGTCTGTGGCAAGCCATAGACGCCCTCTATAATAGTTTGATGACTGGGACCAATTCCAAGGCGTAATCGACCAGGTGCGATATCATATAGTGACAGAGCCTGCTGGGCCATAACAAGCGGGTGACGTGGATATGTTGGTACAATGGACGTTCCTAAGCGTATTGTAGATGTTTTTGTTGCAGCTGCTGCTAGTGTAGTTAGCGTGTCCGGCCAAAAAGGAGTCTGTGTCATCCATATCTGCTTCACTCCGGCGGCTTCTGCTGCAGCGATAGTTTTTACAGCAGCATTCGCATTTATACCATCTACTACCAGTCCGACACGTTCTTGTGTTGATCGACCCGGTGGAACTTGCAAATCTGAATCTTCTTTTGTCAAATTTTCATACTGTATATTCGCCTCGTGACCTATATTATTAGCTGCAAATAGTATTGCATTAGTAGTAACAGGATTCCTAGCTCATGAGAATTATTTTGTACTGTTGCTATTTCTTGATATACATTTGGAGTTATATCAGAAAGGGATTCTTAACATGCTTACTGATGTTCCATTACGAGCAGAAAACCAAATTAGGTTTTCTTGAGTTGTTCTATTGCGAATTCAATTGCATGAGTTCTACTTGCAAACCTTCTAGTTTGAATTTGTTTGTCTATCCATTTTAACAAATCTTCATCCATTGCTATACTTGTCTTGACTTTTTTCCCAAGTACTACCATATACCTATTATTACCCAAAAGTATTTATTCCTTTAGTACTCCATAATACTAATTGTCGGTAATATGGGGTATAAACATGAATATTGAAAATGTTAGTTCGATCGGGGTTACTTTAGGTGGAGGCTTCCTCGCAGGCAGTGGTCGTAAGGTTATGCAGTTAGATTATGCTGCAACGTATTCATCCATATATAAATTAGAACATTCCTTATTTCAATGGTGGACTATCTATCTATCTATCTTTCGTTTCATTACTTCTTCGTGGATTTATTCAAAAATGCAGACATCATTTTTTGTCTGTCTTCATTTGCAAAACATAATGCCCAACCATAAATTTCTAGCTGTAATCCTGTATCAATATCTGTATCCATTCCTTTGTTGATTAACATTTTACTAGTTTTTACGGCCA
>JAFAQB010000030.1 GCA_019246625.1 Nitrososphaeraceae archaeon | reverse complement strand
TATCATTTTTAGTTCAAAGTGTATACTCCTACACTTTACCAATACTTCCTGCACAAAATGGTGCTAAGAATAGCACTAAGCTCATAATTCTTGCTTTTGATGATTCAAACAAGAGCCAATTTACCTTAGCTAAACCAATTCTGGATAAATATGACTTTAAAGGTAGTTTTTTTACAGTGTGCAATTATGTTGGTGCCAATAAATCACTTATGACTTGGCAGGATATCAAAACGTTACAAAAAGAAGGACATGACATAGAGTCGCATTCAATGACTCATACTAACCTTGATGCGAAATCGGAGCAAAATTTAGTTTATGAAATTGGTGGATCAAAACAATGCCTTTTAGATCATACAGGAGTTAATTCCACAATTTTTGCATATCCTGCTAGCACTGGACATTCAAATGCAACAGTAGTTAATGTTGTTTCAAAATATTATGATTTGGCCAGAACGGGAGATGCACCTTTAGCTTTTCTACATTGTAATGGTTATAAAAAAACCGTGAATAATTGCATGCCCTTTAACAAAAAAGGAAAACTAACATTTGAAAATAGGTATGATATTAGAAATTGGAGCGATCGTCCAAAACCACTTCAACCAAATGCAAACATTTCATATGATAATTCACAAATGTTCCTTCAATTTATTCAAGAAGTAAATCTAGAAGAGAATTACAATAAAAACGGATGTATAAATGCAATACCTATAGTTGTCTACCATGACTTTATTGTAGACAGCAATCATAGATATTTGCCAGACAAGTCATATACTGATGTGAGTTTATTTTCAGCTGAAATAAAATATCTACATGATAATGGGTTTAAAGTTATAAAGATGTCTGATCTTGGATATAATCAAAGCAATAACTATCTCTATATTAAGGAGCCTTTTACCAATGCTAATATACTTGCAAAAAATTGCTAAAGAAGATGTGATATATAATCATAGTATCATGATCTGAGCAATTCCAAACAGAGAAAGATAGAGTTATATTCTATCTTATTTTGCATTGTTTCCTTTAAGCTATTTATTAGCATTAGGAAATATTATACCTAGTCTTGCATTACAACTAAAACTATCCCAACAGCAGATGCTACAAGTAATAACTATAGAATTATATTTCATTTAGAGAGGGAATTAGTATCATCACAATTACTTTTGTAGGTTTATCTATTATTTGTCTTCTCCATTAACCCACAGTGAATTAAATTCGGTAGGATGATATTTTATGCTACATCTACACGATGATATCACTAGTACGTTTAATGACATCGCTAGCACTATTGTTAGTTTTGGTGCCCGTACTTGTATTCTCTGCAAAAGCCGTTTCAGATTTCTGATTCTGATTTGAAACTTTTACATATAGAGAATTATTTTTTCACTATATTTTTCAGATGGTTGCATGCCATGTAAATATTCAAGTTGCATATAGGTTGCAATTGGAGCTAAAAAACTCGCTAGGCTAATTACTAATATAATAGCAAAAACAATACATTTGATCGCAAAATTTTTTCTATTCAGCTAAGTGTAACTATGTTTATTAATGCCATACCATTTATACATCGGTAGACGCTCCAGTGTTATGAAGATGTCTACTTAATTATCTGAGAAATAGGCATAATTCAATTCTACATTTTTCACCTACCATTTAGTGATGCATTAACTACATAACATGTGTTTTGATTGCTTTTGGTTCTTGACTGCGTCTGGTTTTATAATTGTAGTAGACAAGGATTTGATACTGTTGTACTAAAAGAAGTACTATTCCAGCAGCCTTCTGATAGCCTCTTGCCGGTAATGGGTCTATTCTAAACAGATTTAATATGCTCTATTAGTGGTTCTATCGATTTACTTCTCCAAGAGTATATAGCCTGTCATAACTCAGATTCATAGAATTGGATTAGCTTCAGTCTGTGAGCAGGAGTATGTTCATGTCTCTGTACTGGAATATCAGTTCAAATCCTCTGTTTATGCTACTAAGATCATAAGTTTTTGATCGTCATAACCAGAGTCGCCTATCATGTAACATATTTTTCCTCTAGTATAGCAGTAGTCATCGATAATGTCATTGGATTATACACTGCCAGTTATCGTACCTGCTATTACTGGAAATATTCTTGCTGTAGTTTCGTTCTTGATAGGAACGTCATCATTTATTTTAGGACTGAGAATCCAAAGTGCGTTAAGAACAACGACACCAGAGTCGACAACATCCCAGACACTTTCAACACCATCAACTCTGTCGACATCGGTAATGCACAGATATTTTGAATTATTGATATTACAGCTAGTCATTCCTTCAATAATAGTGAATACATATGGAATATTTCTAGTAGGAATTCAGTTGCATCCAGAAGCATCCAGAAGATGCGCCTTATTTAGTACTCCTTTTCGCTCTCATTATACCTGCAGGAGCGATATTATTTTTGCTCAGCAAGTTACGCATGGTCAATAAATTATGGTTCTGATGCTATAGAACCTGACATCTTTAAACCCATTTTTGTCAGCCAAGACTTGCACAGGTGCATGGCAGTCAAGTTCTATGCCGCTGATGGTACAAAACTTTAGTTTTCAATCCGCATGCCCACCTGCTGTCTCGCATACCATATGGCCTTGTAATGTACCGCTTACATGGCATGAGAGATCTTCTAATTTCCCGCCGTTGTCACATTTACCTGATAAAGTCATAGTATCGCCTACCACCTTTAGCGCCATGACCTTTGTAGCGTTAGTTATTACGATCGCTAAAGCAGATATCGCTAAGATAAGATAGCGGCGATCCTTGAAGTTCGGCGATTTATATACGACATATTGATGGTAGTGGATTATACCATATACATATTTTGATATGTCTAACGCAGGAAGGTAAAGAGTATCAAGGAAATAGCAATGGAATGTTTTGATCACAATTTCGAATTAGCTTATGTCTGGGCTGATTATATGGTCTCAGTAAATTGGATACACAATAACAATGGTGTCAGTGATGACTCCTTATAACGAAAAAATATTGCAATCACCATGCAGCCATTAAGGTATTAGTAAGATACTGCATGCTACACCTAGTATTAGTAAGATACTGCATGCTACATCTAAATAGCAGGAAAATAAAATCTTCAACTTTGAATATATCAAAATACAAAAGAAAATCTTGATGGCAAAGTACATCTGATAGCTGAGGTAGGATATGAAGATGGTCTTTTGCGTGCTGGATCAAACTGCGATTTGTCACCACAATGAAATTAAATCAACAACAACATTGGATCAATGATTGCAGCAGAAAAGAGATCAAAAAAATCGTATTTCCACATGAGACTTCTACCGCGAGATTATAATAAGACTACAAATAATAATCTCATTTAGATGAGTTACCTATTCAATGAAGAAAATAGTCATCCCAGACATAAAGAATCAAGAGACGTAGAGAATGTTCTTGTATTGCAAGGAGGAGGCTCGTTAGGAGCTTTTGCATGCGGAGTATTTAAAGCATTAGTAAAAAAGAATGTAAGAATAGACATAGTTGCAGGTACGTCTATTGGAGCTGTAAATGCTGCTATAATTGTTGGAAGCAAAAGTGATCATCCTGAAAAAGAGTTGGAAAATTTTTGGATAGAGATTGCAGAAAGTAGTCCCAATGTTATTCCAGATATTTTTGTCTTTGATTATGATGATAAAGCTAAGAAATACATCTCCAAGAAAATATCTTCTGCTTCGGCTAATGCTGCGATATTTGGTGTTCCCAAAATGTTCACTCCTGTATGGTGGCGTTGGTCGCCTTGGAGCCATGAGGAAAATGATAACAGTAAGATTTATGATCGTAATAAAAGAGAGCAACTAGAACACTACTATGACTTTCTTAATCCAGGAAATCTGACTTATTTCTATGATCACTCGCCACTTGCAAAAACGCTTGATAGATATATAGATTATAAAAAGCTCAACCTTGCTGCAACAAAAGAAGAATTGCCAGAAGTACTTCGACTTATAATAACTGCTGTAGATGTGATGACAGCTAGACCACTCATATTTGACAATGCAAAAATGGAGATAAAGGCAAAGCACATACTAGCAAGCGCAGGTTATCCAGTATATGGATTTCCATGGATTGAGGTTGAAGATAACCTATATGCATGGGATGGCAGCCTCCTTAGCAATACTCCAGTAAGAGAAGTGATTGAGGTATCTCCAAGAAATGATAAAAATATTTTTATTGTAGAAAACTATCCGCGAAAAATACACAGACTTCCTTCTAATATGGCGGAAGTTGAAAGTAGAGCTAAAGATATCATTTTTAGTGACAAGAATATGGATAATATAAAAATGTCAAGGCTTATTACAAGACATATCCAACTTATAGAAATCTTGTATGACATTATACAAAAGAAAGTTGATCCAGCTGAGATTGATCGTCATCAGTTGGAAAAGATAAAGTCAGAATATAACAGTCTAATCAACAATTATGGTGCACAAATAAAATCTGTTACAAGAATAGTTAGAAGTGAATTAGAATCACCAAGCATGCTGCAAAATGCAGACTTTTCCCCTAAAACAATCAAGGAACTAATAGCCCAAGGCGAAACCAAGACTATGGAAAAGTTATCGTATTGCCAAAGTGTTAAATATGATTTTAATATAAAGTAGTGACTTTTCTACTGTCAGAAAAATTATGATTTGATAAGATCATCATTTTCTTTTCGCAATCAGATGCTTAATAGATAATTATGATTCTCTGCCATACTATGATGACTATACTAATAGCATTACTATCAGTTGGACTCAATATCTCGCACTCATAAACCATCTAGATCCAAACATCAAACCACGTAGATGAGGAAATAATAAAGATCAGCTAGAATGTAGCAAGATAGATTCATTCATTCCTC
Organism: Nitrososphaeraceae archaeon; assembly: GCA_019246625.1. Classification (GTDB taxonomy): domain Archaea; phylum Thermoproteota; class Nitrososphaeria; order Nitrososphaerales; family Nitrososphaeraceae; genus Nitrososphaera_A. Next base: position 398 of record JAFAQB010000030.1, on the reverse strand, counting down.
TACGATTATATTTTAAAGTCCTTTTATTACCATGAATATTACCAAGTAGAAGAGCAATCTTTTAATTCATCAATCTGGATACAGCAGTTAACAATAATTCGTAAGAGCACTATTATAACACTATATTATATATCTTTTATTAAAGAGGAGTTTTGTAATACGGAAAGGCTTTACTATTTTATTATCATTGCATTACAAGCACGCTTCCTCAGATAACTGTACCCCGATTTTGATATACATATGATATCCATTTCTCTAAGGCAGGTCAGTTTATGTCTAGTTTAATAGTTTTCAATCCTAAAGAAATGCAGCAAATTTTGAAACTGAGTATATTATTATTTTTAGTTTCTTCAATTATAATCTATTTTATGACTTCAGCTATTGCTATGAACTCATCT
>JAFAQB010000383.1 GCA_019246625.1 Nitrososphaeraceae archaeon | reverse complement strand
TATTTGATCGAACATTATTTTAGTCGCCTTTTACTTCTTGATATTTCACGCAGTTTGATCTTATTAATATATTCAATAACAATGAAATTAGTTTTATTCTCTATATTATTATAGAAGAAACGTCTATTAATCATTTTGAACTTTAATGCTATTAATATTTATAGTAGTTCATTTTTATCTATGAATGTATTTCGGTTAAGTAGAATAAGGTACCGAATATTCAAATTTTTCACACATTATCAAGAGATTTACTAATATTATTTCTAACCTTGGAACAAATTGTGAGTAAAATTATTAACATCTTATAACAAGTTGATATGCAAATATATATTGATCTACGTTTGCTGTTTAAAAAGTCATTGTCTGCAGCAGTTATTAGCCATCTGTAGATTTAACATATAACAATAATGAGCGAAGATGAAACAAGAACATAAGAACCAGGTTAGAAGACGATGAGAAGATGATGACGTCGGAAGAGGAGAGCGTATAGAAGGTAGATGAATTATGTGTGTCATTTCCTACAGATTAAGATAGCGGATAAGAAAGCCAGTAATCATTATACTCAAGATGAACTTTTCAAAAGATAATAGTACATTCTTAATATCTCAATATCTTATTCTCGTGAACTTATCTGAACTTGTGCAATATTCTTTTGCTGATAATGTAATTTATATACATGTTGGATTCGAATATCATGTTGATAAATTCCTCCACAAACCCGCCTGATCTTCCTCCTGCGACATCAACAGTAAACGACCTGACGCCTAGTAGAGGTATGAAGTCCCTGTTTTCAAGATATGAAGGAGTTAGCAACCCCATAGTTTCCGAATTCATATCATCAATACCAGATAATTTCTCGGATGCCGTTAATAGAATGTTACATATATGTATTAATTCTGCTGCTTCTAGTCAGCCATCAGCAGCAAACGATCTTACCTTAAATAACAGAGCAAAGTTACAGAAATTCATAAACAAATTTCACGTTGAAGCATGTACAATGACGCTTGGCGTACGTAATAGTATCACATTATTAAATGATCCATCAACAAAGATATTTGTATCAATACATCAACCCAACCTTTTTGCATATAGCGGTATATTCAAAAAAATAGTCTTGCTTCAGACTCTCAAAAGCGAAGTAGAAAGGAAGATGCAGCAACGCCACGAAGAAACAATACACGATAACAGCAAAAAAATTGTCAATCTGTTTCTTTTAGTAGATCATGATTTTATGGATGGTTGGATCCGACTTGCGCTACTTCCTAGTGTTAAACACTCCTTGGGAAGACTCGAACTTAGATTACCGGTTAGTAATTCAACGAAATGGCAAATGGCATCTAATATGCCAATACCTGGACGGACGGTTTTAAATTACTGGAGAAAACAGATAACTTCTTGGTTAAGGAAGAATTCTACATCATTATTACATTCATCTCCCTCTAATAAATCCTATATAAGTGATAACTTTGAGCAGTTTTGGCAGGAAGTAGAGTTGTCGTATTCAAAAGCAAAATCTTATTCAGATTTCAATTCTTTTTTGATGTCACAAATTGTAAACAAAATATGGGGTTATGACACTTTGTTTGTAAGACTTACCGAAATATCTCCAGTTTTTGCAGATGGTTTCGAATATTTGATTTCTAATTTTAGCAGATATTCAGATGCGTTGAGAAAAGCTGAAAGTATGTTTCTGCGTCATGGTATAAATACAGGGGTAAGTTCGAGTACATATCTCAATGCACCTGTATGGCTTCATTGTAAATGTGGCAGTAAGGCCCCTGTAAAGATCTATGAGAAAAAGATGTCACAACAACAAGAAGAGGTACAAAATCAGATAATACTTAAGGGTACATGTATATCCTGCAAAAGTCATCTTCTGATGAACCTAGGCAATAAGCATACGTTGGAGCTTCTAAAGGACGAACAAGTTCTTCATCAGATGTCTCCACGAGCAATTCCAATACTATTATTGCTTTGTAGGGACCTTGGGATTACATGCTATGTATCTGGTACTGGAGGCAGTATGGATTATACTGTAGTAGGTAGTATAGCTTTCAAAGAATTGTCCATCAATATGCCTTCGCTAACTCTAGTATGGCCTTCTAGAGATAGTTATTACGGCATTGGGCAATTGGAGGCGTTAGAGCTTGTACAGCTAACAGACCAGTCTGACGTTATGCCGTATCTTGAATCATTAAGACAAAAAGATGCGGAATTTGAAGGTAGAATAAAACCTCTTGTAGAGGAAAGAAACCGGAGAGTAAAAAATGGTGAACCTATACAAACAATTCTGTCAGATTTGTTTAGTTTAAAAGAAGAACAACGAAAAATCCGTCGTCTTATAAAGATTACACTTAAAGTTAGAAATGCCGTAGAAATGAGCCCTTGTATTGTAGACTACGCCGTTAATTTTGGAGTAGCCAATACACAAATACAATGGCGTAAGCATTTACTAGATAGTGACAATAGTTTAGCTGCACCAATACTTATGATGACAGGACTAAGAACAACAAAATGATTACTACTGCCAAGAAATAAAAAGGAAAAGAAGGTAATTCAAAGCATAGATTTTGAATATAATGCGTGCATGTGTGAGGGGTGCATAGTCTGTGCAAAAACAAAAAACAACAACCATAAAAAACGAAGAAAAACACGATGGATCAGATAAGACAACCACGGCAAACGTACTAGTAACTGCTGCAGGAGGCATCATAGCACAGGGAATAATAAAATCCTTAAAACTAGCAAATGCATCGGATACCTCTCCAGTAAAATACAAAATTATCGCAGCTGATTTAAGTGCACAGGCAGCAGGTCTATATAGATGCGATAGCGGCATTTTGATACCATCTGCATCATCGTCTAACTATATTGACTCTATCATCGATGTTAGCAAAGAACAAAATATTGACGCAATTTACGTAGGGTCTGATGAAGAATTATCTACAGTTGTCAATGCAAAAGAACGAATAGAGCACGAGACAGATGCAAAAGTATTGACAAATCCAATAGAAGTAATATTCACAGCTAGAGACAAATGGAAGACTTTTGAATTCTTAAACGCAAATAATCTTTCTTGTGCTGCGTCTTCTTTACCGGAAGATAACGAGAAATTCATTCAAGAGTTTGGTTTTCCTATAGTTGTAAAACCCCGGGAAGGTTATGGCTCAAAGTATTTTTATGTAGTAAACAATAGAGATGAAATGAAATATGCAACTTCTAAGATTCAAAAAGTAGGCTGGAACCCTTTACTTCAAGAGTACTTGAAGGATGATAAAGGTGATCGTAATAGTAACAGCTTTAGCAATACAGAGTTCACATCAGGTATTACAGTAGATAGGTTTGGAAAATATATAATGTCTTCAATATCAATTCAAAAAATAGTAAAGAGTGGACAAACCTATAAAGCCTTCATAGATCGTTTCGAAGATATAAGAAGATCAGCTGAAAAAGTTGCTCTAAAGTTGGGTGCAAGAGGAGCCATCAATATTCAGGCTAAACTCAAAGGGGGTGAACCAAAAATATTTGAAATCAATCCCCGTTTTTCAGCTACATGTCCTATGCGTTCTGCAGCTGGAATAAACGAGCCGGATGTCATATTCCGCAATGTCACTCTCGGTGAAGATATCAAAATCTACGAATACCAAAGACTAGTATGTTTGCGATATTGGAACGAGGTTTATGTTCAATATCCTACATATGAAAACACTCACCTTACTGGAAAGGTAGGAGATACTAGCAATCGCAATTATAAAGATAATTCATTCATACTTAATTATTTTTAATACAAGGCATATGTCATTATTTATACAATGTCCAGACATTGTCCCAACATATAGCCAATCAAAACCAACAGACAATATTATCTGTTATCTCATACTACCATTTGGTAATTTTAATTATCTCAAATACCTCAGCATGTTTTACATTCATTTGATATCCTCTGAACAAGCTTCTTCCAACTATAGCGCCTATCCAAGGATCGCCACAGCGAATTTTTTGTGAATCAAAGCAATTAAGCGCATTCTTCTTTATCTCCAATGTTTCGCTAATATCGATATAAAGCTGAGGTCGGAAGGCGCTCTCAGTGACTCCTCCAGGAATGGTTGTTTCATACATAAACAAATTATTTGAGTCACGCGATGCGGCCATTACCGCTCTAGTCAGTGCCTGATGGTCTTGATGTGAGTCGCCTATCCACTGGGTAAAAATTGCTTCTGGCTTGTATTTGCGGATAATTTGATCTATCAAGGTAGTGAATTTTCGATTAAAGATAATTTCATCTGGTGACAGATCTAGAAAATCTGGTTGTTTGGAACCCATAACTTTAGCAGACATTGTTGCTTCTATTCTACGTTGTTCTTTTGTGTCAGTACTTACAAAATTTGGAAGAGTAGCCACGACCAGGTTAACATCATAACCCATGCCATTGAGCTTCGCAACTGTCCCGCCCATACCAATTTCAATATCATCGGGATGTGCACCAAAAGCTAATACCGATTGCTTTTCATACATAATATTTTACACACTATTACGCCATCATTATTATACTATTACCATTATTTAGCGAGACAACATTGACTTATTTGCCCTAATTTCCCTGTATTGTCTATAATCTTGATCTACCTCTATAGCAGATGACAATATCTTACTCCTTATAGACTTTGAGGACTGCAAAAACATCTTTGTATCTTTTGGTAAACAATGTCCTCCAATTCCTTCTCTTGGCTCTAGTATATTCACATTCCATTTTGTATTAAGAGCATCTCTTAACTCAGAAAAGTTTATGTTATTTGCCTGACAGTATAAATAGAGATCTTCAGCAAATGCAATTTGCAGATATCTATGTGCATTTTCAGTAATCTTTGAGAGTTCTGCGATTTCTACTTTTGAAACAGGATGC
>JAFAQB010000323.1 GCA_019246625.1 Nitrososphaeraceae archaeon | reverse complement strand
GGTATCCTCGCATTTCTTAAAAAAACACGCAACATGGTGTTTGCTAATCTGACATACCTTGACTACTCTCTCAACAGGTATATTGCATTATGCTCTTACAAAGCTTTGATGGATTTGTGTGAAAGAAGGGTGGTTTCTACTGAGCCGGCTAGAGTAGCAGAGATACAAGTTGCTTACGGTCCATATACTTTATCTTTTTGGAAAAATTCCTGTAAAACGGACAACAATGTGGCATAGTGTCATTAAAGTAAGTAACTGGCTATAATGCTTCTATTCTACGATTTACATTACTCTGGTTTTTTAGAACTATCTCGGCTAAATCATCGTTCTTATCAAGGCTTTCATATCCTCTAGGTCCTTAGTCAAGCTTCATGTTGTGACAAAGTGAATTAGAAATTATCTATGACATCGCAGCCATAGAATAAAAGCTGCTTAGAGTCAAGGTAATATTATTACCAATATGATAAGTGACGTACAAATTAGTAACATAAGCACAAAGTTCATGGGAGTATGAGGAGTACATCATGTCATAACTATCGACTGAATTGGAGCTTTTATAGGTGAGGTAGCTCCTTATACAATAAAACAGAAAATTGGAGAAGATGATCAAGACATTCTAGCATCGTTAAGGAAAAATTCAAATATCATTTTAGAGTTTATACCAAGGTATGTCATCAAGTACGAAAAGGCCGAACATAAGAAAAAGCGATGATGAATCAAGTCGATCATTATCAACAAGATCAAGAGGAAGGCTAACAATTGATGATATATTAGATAACTTCAGAAGTGATGCAGAAGACATATTCCGTAGCTGGCCGTCAACATGGTTCAGAGATTTGGGATTGACAACTACAACAGATAGAGACACATTGTCGCCAGTAACGCCACTCTATGATTTAGTTGATAAAGGAGACAGATACGAATTACAAGTCGAACTACCAGGAATGGACAAAGACAAAGTCAACATAAAAGCAAGAAAAGATTCTGTTGATATATCAGCGGAACAGACGCTATCAGAAGAAGATAAGAAGAAGAATTATGTTTATAGGTCAAGATCATATAGATCATACAGTGCTACAATACCTATTCCAGAAGAAATATTGACTGAGAAAGTTAAAGCAAAAATGAATCATGGTTTATTGGAATTGGAACTTCCAAAGAAGACAATTAGTAAACCTGAACAGGAAGGTACTAAAGTAGAAATCAAATAGCTAATCAATTCAAAGACTGCAGTCATATCGGATTACCTGATACACAATAACACTAAAGAAGGATTCTTTTTTATTTTATGTTTCAAATATCAGGAATGACCAAGATAGGTTAAGCCAAATAATGATCTTCTCTATATTCTCTACTCGAAATTCGTTTGAAAGTTTCAGGACAAATATACATTAGAGGATCAAGGTGTCCAATATATTCATTACCGACTACGAAATCTGACTCATGAAGCAGGTATCAGCAGATGCTTGACACAATTACTCCAGAGTGTTTCAAATATTGAAGCTAAGAGTGAAGCCTGATAACAACATATCCTCGTGAAAGTCAATAAGTACCAATATGCAAGCTTAGTTATTGGTACTTCAGATAATGGTACATCTCAGTTAAGTATCGTTTACTGTAAATGGTGTAAAGTCCAATCTATGAAATAACTTCTAGTCATTATCAACTGAATATCAAATAAGAACATTTTGTGCAATGACTATTATATAATGGTGTAGTTATTAAATTGACAAATGACAGACGTTGCAAAAAAGATAAAGAATACATTTCAGGATTCCGAAGCAAAAATGGAGACTGAAAAGGATCACGCTGAAGGAAAGCCTAGCTCTGAAACATTAAACAAGGCTAAGGTAAAGGTAAGAGACGCATTAACATAAAATCATATCTTTTTTATGTAGACATATAGTAAGATTATGGGAGAATTTTTACAAATAGAATAGAACATCTACTAGGGTAAATCTAACAGTTAGTACCGTTTCTACTTGAATTCACACTCTTACATATTACGTGTTTGTCAACATGTAACGTCTGTAATACATGAGAAGAAAAAATATAGAGACATGATGCTTCAGAAGTAGTTGTATGATTTTTGGTCCCGAAACCACGGTACGCAGCAGTTTCAAAAAAGGATAAAGGATTACAAGTTAGTGATCTTCAGTCAATGGCATCGATAGTCTAGTCCTTGATTTTTACTTCCATTCCCAACCTGTGATCTTAAGGTTTCTAAATTTATCTGCTTGGGATTTAAATATAATTACTAGGTTATTAACAGGATCTAGTTTAGCATTTGTTATTGATGATGTGGTTGTATGTATGAATGCAGCACCGTTGCTTACTGTTGTTCCATTACGACCAGCATATGATATACCATAAAAGCTTGTATTTGCCTTGCTATTATCATCCTTTGCAATGATGACCGCGTTCCCCTTAACATCTGCAGATCCATCGGGTCTAAAAATAACTAAAGATCTTCCGACCTCTCTAACAGGTATGCCTTTTATAGTTGCATTACCTGAAAATGAACCTATCAAAGCCTTACTCGAGTTCACATTTAATTCTGTTACATTTGTAACCTTGTCATGTGCTATATAGATTGGATTTCCTAATGTTACCGTAGAAGCATTTTCTGCCGTTACTTTTTGTATAATGGAGTTTGTAGCGAATACAACACCCGTAGCAGCCAATGCCCACACAATTACTAAGCCTATCGCGATACTAGTTATGAATATTAAGTAATAATCCTTCATTACAAGATAAAGTTTGCCCGTAACTATGATAAATTCTCTTATGTGTAGCAGAACTTGAAGTAATGTATATGTTATGTTAAGTATATGCTACAGTACAAGCATCAAAGACATTTGCAACATTGGTATAATACTATGGCATCAAATAACAAAACCATTTTCGCATTTGGTGGTAAGCTAAAGTGCAGTACCTCTGCCATTAGAATTATTATTAATCCTAATCTTTCAGAAATATCTTGATCTATCCACCTTGATTTATACGAAATCAATCGCCACCACGATGCTGTCCGGGACAGGCTGACGTTCGGACCGATGGGCAGAGTCTACGACGGGTAGGAGTCAGTAATCCAGAAAATGCCTTATGTCCTGATGCATAGTTAGCCGAAGGAAGGTCTGATAGAAAATTCGTATCATAACCCCTGTAGTCTCAATATGCCTGTCTTGTCGGAGTAGAAAACCTGCTCTGTATTATGTCTAGATCTCCGTGGAAAGTCAATTTGAGCCAGTGCCTTAAGTCTCGCTGTTCTTCCAACGGTTCGATCTCTTCTGCCATGACGTTTGGCAGCTTGAAGAGAAGGGTGACCTCAAATACGTCCACATTTCGTAATCGCTGAAATAGACTAGGTGTAGATTGTCCCATCGCGCCTAGCGAACATGCATGTTCCTTCTCAACATCATTGAAGAAAATAAAAATTTTGCTAATTTTATTTCTTTAGTCCTGCGAGCATGCGAGTAATCTCATATGTGCTAATCCAGTCCTTTGTCTCAAGATCATTCGCAATTGCCGCAATAAACTTATCGCTTATACTGTTAGCATATGGGAGAGGAACACGAATATCAGAAGATCTTTGAAGTATGAGTTGAACATCTTTAAAAGCTGATAAAAGGTCAAAGCCCACATTATCAAAATCTCTTGTGCGGATTCTGTTTGCATATTGCTTTAGACCAGGATAGTCAAATACCATGTCTAGCAATTCATTCATAAGTTGTAAATCGATATCACTCTTCTCTGCTAAGGCATATACTTGACCCATGAGATCAAGAAGTGTTAACATTACATAGTTTGCCGACAATTTTAAAGTGTTGGCTGCGGCACGTTCGTTCCCAACTTTGACAACCTTTTGGCAATAACTATTGAACAATCGATTGCATTGTTCAATAGCTGTCCGATCACCTGCAACAAACGTAGTAAGCTTAGCTGCTTGAGCTGTGGTAGGATTTCCTAATACAGGAGCAGCTACATATATACATCCTTGTGCATGATGCATTTCAGCTAAGCTATTAGAAAGAGATGGAGAAATAGTTGACGTTCCGATATGGATTCGATTTGGCTGCAAGCCGGATAATATTCCTTCTTCACCTGTGACAACATCCAATAGAGCACGGTCGTCTCTTAGACTAGTCAGTATAACATCTGATTTTGCAGCAGCTTCTTTTGGACTAGCCGCACTAATTGCTCCTGATTGCACCAGAGCGTGAGTCTTCTCCTGCGTTCTATTATAAACTACAAGATTGAATCCTGATTTTAGAATATTATTAGCTATAGCTCCTCCCATTCTGCCAAGACCAATAACTCCGATATTTTGAATAGATCCTATTGTCATATGGTTGTCGTTGCTCATATTTCTCTACATTTCTTTCTAATAATATTTTTCATTATTAGAAAGAAACGAAATGAGTCTATTCGACCTGTTCTTTGTATGGAGTCAGCTCTACAATCAAGCCATTACTCCATCCATATTTTGTATACATAATACTAGATACTTCTTCAGCTAATTTAGAGTCAATATGTTTATCAACTATTCGTGCAATACCTTCAAATGGCTTAGAGTTTACAGTAAATATAACATTAGAGTTATGTGCAATGTTTTGAACCCAATGCGACTTTTCTTTACGTTCTGAGATTACATAATATTTATCAGCATAGGATACGAACCATATCTCTATTCTATGTTGTCTTCCAGTTTTCCATCCCTTCGTAATCAAATAAAGGAACTGTTGCTTTTGTTCTTTGCTCACTTCACTTACCTATTACCTACAAATGTAAAAATTGATACTAATGTTAACACTTTATGGTCAGATCACAACAGCAAACGGAGACATGGAGAAAGTAGTATGGCGTCGTCCAACTTTTAGCACTATTAAATGTGTCATAATTATTATAGTTAAATATTATCTTAAACCACTATCCACCTGGAAAAATTCCAGCATAGGCGTTATTGTGTGAAGTGATCATATAATATCTTATTTTCTAACTTAAGTATCTTCAGAAAATGCTACTCTATTTTACCAAATGTTAAAGGAATGTCAGGAGGAAGATGATAAAGAAGGCAAAGGACCAATTTTCGACTCCAAAACTCGTAATCTTTTCTAAGCCTGATTTTTCGAAAATATAGCAGCATTCATTGATCTCAGGGATATGTAATTATTAGTCAGAAGAATAAGCTAATCACTATTCATTATATAGTCCGAGATTTTCAAGCGTTCTACCAAGGCTTTCTCCTTTAAATAAGCTAATAAAAGCTTTAGATGCATTTTCTAAACCTTCAAAAATATTTTCTTTCCATTTTATTCTACCTTCTGCAGTTTCAAAAAGCTTGGAAGGTAATACTCTATCAGAGTTCAACTCTATCAGAGTTCATATTATACTCCAGCTATATTTGCGCAATCTTCTTCTGACGGTTCGGAGTCCGAATCCAATGGTGGTTGTTCTACCCAACAGCAACAATGCAGCAGCGATAATATTGGGATTTGGCCAGGATGATTAACGGATTTCCTATTTGCAGTTACAAAATCCATGAATCTAACTCTGTCCATTTTCATATGTAGATACAAGAAGGAAGATTGTTTGTAACGGTCCATACATTATGTATTTTTAGAAGCATAAGTCTTTTCTGCTTTATCCTTGCCTTATGTTTTGTATTTTGTGGCTTTTGTTAAGCAAGAACTGCAACAATGACATGTGCACATGTTGAAAAGAAGTTGTTTTTGGGATTCCGAATTTGTTTCTGAGGCTTACCACTGTTACTCTGCCATCCTGCATTTGAAATATTATGCTGCTTTATTTTTTGGCCCGTGCCGCTTCATAAAGGATTACACTGTATGATCATATGACTTAAAAGTGCGCAATATCAGCAGACATAAACATTGTCTAAAGCCTCCTTTAATTTTGGGACTGTCTCGTAACTTTGCATATCTGATGGGTTAATCCACCTTATTTCATCGTGCTCCCAATCAATTCTTATCAAGTTGGTAGTTGAATGAAAAAGAAACGGGTGGACGATCCAAATTACATCAGGTTTATCACTCTCAACTGCTTCCAATGGTTTACCTGCACAAAGAAGTTTTACCATTTCTTTACTTAATCCAGTCTCTTCCTGTATTTCCTTCAGAGCCTGCAAGAGGGGATCTTTATCTTCAAGATACCCGCTTATTCCAGCCCACAAAGACTGCATTGTTCTTACCTTTAGGCTACGCTTAAGAAGCAGAATTTTCCGGTCATATTCTAAAAAAACCGTAACAACGTGCATTGTTTTTGGCTGTTTTGTAGTCATGGTATTATTATGATTAATTACTAGTCATAGATATCAACTTCTTTCTAGGAAAGCAGGATTATAACAAGGTTTTGTATTATCAGAATCTTGGTTATAATTTGCCTCCTCTATATTGTCCTTAACCGGCTTAGCTAGTCTGTTTACGAATATAATTTTCCGTAAGATATGCAAGATGCTGGTGCGGCACTAAGGAATGGAGAATTAAACCCAATTGCAGGGGTAGTCTGTCTTTAAATTGTCATAAATGACATATACATTGCCAAAAAGTTGTAAAAACAAAAAGTGATGTTAAAACAGATTTTTATATTCGATTAACTTTTTTCGATATTGCATAGTATTTGTATGACTAACAGATGTATCCATTAACATGCCATTATCAAATAAGGTTAACTATCAAATTTGATAGCAGCTTAAAGAATAACAATCAGGTTATTGCAAATGCATCAAGCATTAAAAATACATTATATGGATATGTATGGTTATTATTATTGGGTGTTATAATAATTTTATACAAAAATTTTCTCTCTTATCTTTTCTAAAAACTTATGACAACTATAACACAAAGATATCGCTAGACTCGATATTTCCTTACATGTTAAGGCTTGTTTTATGGTCTTTATGTTATTTTCTTTGCAGATATCATTCAAAATCAGTATTACAATGAATACCAGGAAGGACTTGTAGAGATAGCGAAAGGATTCCTTAATATCTTGTTAAATCAGTCTTAAACAAGACAATGGTTGCCTCAGTAAGAGTAGAATGAAAAGGAAGATCTAGCTGGTATTTCATCTGAATCTTTTGGACATACATTACTAAAAAATGTATACGATTAGCATCATTACATCGTTCCAATAGATGATGTGTATATGCATGGGAAACTGCTTGAACGTCTTGCTAGAGTACACACGCAACCGTGTCATATTACCCTCACCTAATTTTCGAGAGAAACGATTGGTGGTATTACCAGCATTCCATAAAAATTGCGCTGATGTCTGTTTATTTTGCTTCCTATTCTTGCAATACTCTATGAACAAATGAGATTGCAATTGATCCTTCGCCTACTGCGGATGCAACGCGTTTGATACTTCCACCACCTCCCCTGGTAATCCATTAGCATTTGGGATGATAATAATGACTTCCTGATGCCATATTAATCATAAACTGGTCCTATTGATGCCATGCCACCACCAGCATAAGTTCCTCTGATTCTTTCTACAAAGTCAACATCATTTATCATTTTGAGCATAGTGTGAGTGTCATACGCTCCTCCCTCTACTAAGTGTGTCTTACAACATTGGTTATCATACTCAAACACGCATTTGATATATTGGAAACCTCGCCTGATAATAATCCATCCTATGTTAATACTATCATTTGATTCATTATTTCTCTGAGCTAAAGATCAACTAGATCTGTGCCATGCCTCCATCTACAAATAGTTCGATACCTGTGATATAGCTGCTGTCGTCTGATGCCAAGAATGAAACTGCTTTGGCGATCTCATCAGGACTTCCCATTCTACCCATAGGCACAGCAGCTACAAGGCTGGTCTTTATCTGCTTAATTTCTTTCTCAGTCTGAGCTAATCTATTGAAGATTGGTGTGTCAATTGGCCCAGGACTGATAGAGTTTACACGGATCTTGCGATATTTCAGATCCACCGTCCATGTACGAGCAAATGAACGTATGGCAGCTTTAGCTGCGCTGTAAACGGATGTAGTCCCTACTCCTTTGGATGCACTAACCGAAGCATTTAGAATAATTGAGCCGCCATCATAAAACAGTGGAGTGCTTTTTGCACGCTGAACAAAAGCCCTTTGACATTAACGCTAAAGATTTTGTCAAAGTGCGCCTCGGTAATTTTCCCCAACGGAGCGAACTCGCTAACACCCGCATTTGCAAACAGAATGTCGATACGACCCTTCTGTTCCTCCACCACGGCATACAACCGATCAAGATCTGCTATATTGGAGACGTCAGCATGTACACCACTAACGTTTTTTTCGCCGATCTGCTTGACTGCTGCATCAAGTTCACTTTGGCGGCGACCTGCAATGAAGACATACGCACCTTCTGATACGAACCGCTGTGCAGTGGCAAGGCCTATGCCGCTATTTCCTCCAGTTATGACTGCAACTTTTCCTTTAAGCTTACTCACTTTTTTCTCCTCTGCTATCATTTTGATATCTTATCATCTACAACTATAATAAGGTAATTATATATAAATACGAAAGTTACATGTTGGATAACGATTATTTTAAGCTTTTGTAAGTAACTGCCCAACAGGGACCATTTTATTAGATCTGCCAATATTCTGGATAATGTAGGCCATATAATAGCTGCAGCATATAGACAAGATTAGTTCAATTAATAACGTCCGAAGAAATCTCACGGGAAGCAGCACGAGTAGCCATTGATGTGGAAACCCGCAATGCATTCTAAATAACAATAGGAAAGATACAATATCCCATAAGTAGACATAAAAATTTAGTTACAGTAACGATTGCATTACTTCAACAACCTTTGCCTTTTTATTTATTTTCTTGAGCATGAGATTGATTAGAAAAGAAAGCTCGTTTTGGACTGCAAGGTCGACTACTGCTGTGTCCATTATGTTAACTTGGAGTTAGCATAACAGACATTAATAGAAATTTCTGTCAAAATTATGCAGCACTGCTTGCACAGGAACTAAATAGTATGCATGACATCAGGTAGTAATGTCAAAAGTTAATACTTCTAAGAATGATAGACAGACGGGTATGGGATCCACATCAAAATCGATCGGTAATGGTGGTTTTATGTTACTTCTGGCTGTATCGATGGCATCACTTCTAGCCATGTGCATGTTATCTGTATCTACATCTATCAGTATAGCGCATGCACAAACTACAGCAAATAAGAGTGGAACTATAGCAAGTATACAAAAGGACCAGGCAGGTACATGGAAATTATCAGGTACATGGAACTTTAACAACATAAATTCCAATTCGCCTACTTTTACTTCCACATTTAGCATGGCTAAATTAGATGGTTCGGCTATGCATAAACATACTATAAACGACTTTAAGCTCAATGGAACACTACATCCAACAAAGACTAGTACTGGAACTACTTACACTGGTACCGCTACTGTATCTATGAAAGAAGGACTTGTTAGCAATGTTCCTACTAGTATAACCCTATCTAATAATGGCAACATAAGCATAATGGTCGACCCCAAGATGACCAGTAATCATTTTGGAAATACACCAATTGAAGGAAGGGTAACAGGATAAGAAATTTGGAGATATGTAAAGAGGAGGTACAAGAGTACAATATGTCAAAAAGTAATAATAGTGTTAGTCAAAGACAACAACCCTTATTTCATAACTATCA
>JAFAQB010000296.1 GCA_019246625.1 Nitrososphaeraceae archaeon | reverse complement strand
CCAAACAAGGATTCGGGCTATCCATAAAGCCTATAGTTTACAATTAGTAAGCTTAATGTAGTGACAAAAATAGCAACCATAACAATAGCCTTTGTAACGCTTATACTTGTAGGAATCACAATATCATCGGTCAACAGCTTAGCACGTACTCAAACAAATGCAACATCATCAACCTAAACAGGCATCACAATCTATAAGAGGTGCTATAACTAATACAGGACAGTTTTTACAGAATGCAACACAGAAAATAGTTGGATCAAAATCGGCACAAACCATGGTGATGAATACTATGGTGATTGCAGTTACTGTTGTCTTTGTGACTGATATGGATATAGATACGGATATGAATAATAGTGGTCTTGCTACTAGAATGTAAATAGAACATAACAATAACGACGATTCATAAATTGTAATTGTGGATATAGTAGCACCATTACTTTCAAAACAAGAAAGGTGTCGTGCTTTTATATATCAGCAACAACTGTTTTCAATATTGTGAGTAGAAGTAACAAGTACTGTTCTGACTCTTGCGATGAATGGTCATCACCGGAATATGCTTTGGACTACTTGGAAGTTGCAGACAAGATTCCACACAGAAACGAAGGAGATCAAGTTCTCCTTGAATACATTCCAACAGATGCAAAAAAAATACTTGACTTAGGAACAGGAGACGGTAGACTAATCAAAATGCTAAGGTCAAAACAAGAACAAGAACATGAAAGACAACATCAACAATTGTCGTTACCATCATCATTGAAAATTATCGCAGTTGATATCTCACCTGCTATGCTAGAAAAAGCGAGAAATTACTTTAAAGACGATAATAGTGTAAGGATAATAGAACATGACCTTTCGTATCTTATCTCAGACAAGTTAATAACAGAAGAAAAAGAAGAAGAGTCAGAAATACAATTCGATGCTATAATTTCTGGGCTTGCAATACATCATCTGACCCATGAACGTAAATATTCGCTTTACAAGGAGATTTATAACTTGTTAAAGCCTGGAGGAGTATTTTGTAATTTAGACCATGTTGCTTCTCCGACATTACGTCTTCATAAACAATTCTTGGCAAAAACAACATACAAAAAAGAAGATAAATCCAATAAATTATTAGATAT
The DNA here is from genome assembly GCA_019246625.1 of Nitrososphaeraceae archaeon. Lineage (GTDB taxonomy): Archaea > Thermoproteota > Nitrososphaeria > Nitrososphaerales > Nitrososphaeraceae > Nitrososphaera_A. The sequence goes on along the minus strand of JAFAQB010000296.1, from coordinate 920 downwards.
GCAAACGCAGCTCAAGTGGCTAGAAGAAATTGGTTTTGTAGATGTAGATTGTTATTGGAAGTGGCTTGAATTAGCACTCCTGATAGGCATTAAACCGGTTCAGTAGCAGTCATACTCACCTGACCCAGTACCAAAGATGCATTTTGGCAATACTGAAATGGTTTGAAAATCGTACATATAGTGATTATCTGCCATAAATCAGACCCCCCATCAAAAGCAATGGCTTGAGGAGCCCAAAATGTGCGTTTAACTAAATCCATAGAATATATGACAGAATGTTCGCGGCTATAACTTTATAGTTAAGTTAACACTGCCCTGATTATCTATCATACCTTTGACCTTTTCTTAATTGTTGTACTTACATACATAGGTAACAATTTCACTTACAGACATCGGTTACACTTCTGCTAGGAAGTGTATCTCATATAGAACTAGAAAGAAAATTCAATCTAATTCATGAACATGAATGGACTGGAAACACTGTAACTGATATTTGTAAAAAGTATAGTGTTTCTAGGAAGACATACTATAAGTGGAAAAATAAGTATAACGACAACGGTATGGATGGTCTCTATGACCTATCCAGAGCACCACACACGATAAAGTACAAGGTAGACAGAGCAACAAAAGAAACAATACTAGATTTGCGATTGAAAAGATTTGGCTGTACCAGAATAAGGTTCAGGCTACAAAGATTGGGCATGTGTTTGAGTAGTAGAACAATCTACAAGATACTGAAAAGACACTCTCTTAACATATTGAAGTGTAAGATTAGGAAGAGAAAGTACAGGCGATTTGCGATGAAGCATCCAAATGATATGGTACAAATGGATATCCTTGGACCATTTTATACACGTCAATCCAGCACAAGAAATTATATTATAAGCTGTATAGATGATTGCTCAAGAAAAATAGCTAGC
>JAFAQB010000425.1 GCA_019246625.1 Nitrososphaeraceae archaeon | reverse complement strand
CTTTATATACATTCAAATATAATAGTACATTTAAATCTTAGACCTTTGTTGTCTTTGAAACTTGCATTACACATGCTACATTTGAAATCCTCTCTCAGATTGCAATATACCAGTTTAGATTTCTGTTGTATTTCTTATTTTCAGTTTTAAGTGTTACCACGTTCGGTACCAATGAATTCAGACAGGCTGTTACGTATGGTATTGACCCATTGCCATTCTTATGGCTATAACATAGAAGAAGAACCAGGAGAAGAAGAGGATGATATTTTTTTAATTTTTTCAACAATATCTGAAATAGCTGTTCTTATACCTGAAATTCCTGTTCTAAATGGAAATGAACCATCTGGCTGGTCAGTAATGGGGTTTATCCATTCATAAAATGCATGTATATGTGGATGGCCTTCTGAAGCAAGCTTGGAAAATAAGATGTTGCATTCTTCAACTCTATCAAACCTGCTTCTGGCCAACATTTCTATTCCTGTGGTCCAAGGCCAAAAAGTTTGATTGTGATATTCATATGGTTTGAGAATCCATGGCCCTGTAGCTTTCAGTTCAACCTCAGTCACCAGGGGCCATTTGTCTTTCCATGCTCTTGCTCTGATTGCATCAAGAGTGCGGCTTGATCTATTGTGAATGTTTTGATCTAGAATTTTTGCTCCATCTTCTTCTCCCTCTCTGTTATTGCTTGTATTTCTTGTAACTCTGAGGCTATCATTCATCGTATTCTCTGTAATTGCTACTACATATAGAGAAACATCTTGTGTAAGTGTCCTATAAGGACCTCCAATATGGTGTGTCTCCTGTATATCCAAATAACAGCCATCTTCTTCTGACCACAAGTTCCAATCCACTGCTTTTACTGCTTTGTCTGCTAGTCTTGTCATCTTGTCAGATTCATCATCTCTTCCAAGCTTTGATAATAAAGAGGATAGGTTGCTTAACGCAAGAATCCAACAGGCTTGGCTGTAAACTATTTTACCGGCTCTGATTACTGTGTCCATCCAATCCTCGTTATGATTTTGCTCTAACAAACCATCATTATCTATATCTCTTTTAGATAGATATTCAACTGCCTTTAGCATACGAGGTAATACAAATTCAGCTACTTTTACCGGATCTGTTATCCCAACTTTTGATAATAGCGCAGAAATATAATCTGACGAATGTTCAGAAGCTATAACCATACCACCTGATGTCGATAAACTTTCAGATAAAGACTGCCTGTCTCTTAAAGACCTAGCTAAAATCCAAGAAGATGTGGAAATCATCAGAGCTGTAGAATCAATATCTGGATTCTGCCCATATACTTCAGAGAAACCTGCTTGATATATTGTTGTAGGAAGAGCTCCCTGAAACTCTTTTTGTTCATCTTCTTTTGCAACCTCTGATAAAAACTTCATTTCTGGTGAGCCCCTGCCATAAACCAGCTTTTCAAGACTAGCTGGCGATATCTGGTGCGACCATATTTGATAAATCTGCTGCATTGTTCCATCGATATTGGCAGACAAAAACCAGTCTTTGAGAATGTATGCAGCATCTCTGCACCATATGGCCTGATAAATCCCACCTGGATTTATACCTTGAAGTACGTGTTCTTGTGTTTTTTGCAAGAATCTGTTTGCATTATCCGCGAAGGATATCCAGCTATCACTATCTGGAGGGCTGCCGTCGAGCATATCTTGCTTTTTTGTTGCACTCTTTATTATAAGATTTATTTAATATTACAAATTCTTATCAATTATGTTGTAGCGTGGATTGTACTGGATAAGAGAGATGAGAGAAATTAATTGAATCCTTTATCAGAAAATTCTACAGAGGATCTTTCTCAGCATTACAAATGTAGATCATGTGGGATAAAATTTGATAGCTTCGGTGATATGCAGAGACATATAGTAGTAGAGCATATGCAGAAAGGAGATACTCCATAAGAAAATTCTACTGAACTTTCAAAGGAGCAAAGCTGCTTATTTGAATGTACAACTTTAACATATGGCAAAGGACATAACAGAGGCAAGAAATGGAAAAAAAAGGAGACACTATAATTACAATTTCAAGAAAGTTTTATGACTTGTCGCAAGCCATAAGTAAAGATATACCCGTATATTCAGGTGACCCTGAACCAGATTTTGTACCATCCTCCACGATAGAGAGGAATAATTACAATGTTACTCGTATAATTATGGGCTCACATAGCAGTACACATGTCGATGCTCAAAGCCATTTTATTATTGATGGAAATAGTGTTGATAGAGAGCCTATTAGCAAATTTATTGGCGAATCTGTAGTAATTGATTTATCCAGCAAACTTGAGATTGGAAACGGAATTACATGCTCTGATCTTGAGGCTTATTCGGAAGTTGTCAAAGATAATGATATCCTCTTAATATACACTGGTACAAGTGAATATTGGATGAAAGATCAAAATATCAAATATCATTTTACATATCTTGAGCCTTCTGCTGCGCAATGGATTGCCAGTCATCACATAAAATGCGTTGGTATAGATACATTTAGTGTAGAAAAATATGGATCTAAAGATGGGTTGTCACATAAGATATTATTATCAAGCTCAGTTGGAATAATAGAGAACTTGAGCTCAAATTTGAAGAATCTTAGCGGCAAGAAAGTCTTTCTAGTTTGTTTGCCATTACTGCTTGAAGGCGTCGATGGATCACCAGCAAGAACAATAGCATTTGATATTGTATGAACTTTTGATAATTATTATTATGTAGCTATGAAATAATGTGATCTTTTATATTTTGTGAGTCAGAAAAAAGAAGTATACTATGATAATTAAAAGAAACTGGCGTGATGCACATCCCACTATAGCCCACCAAAGTGGCGTAGATTGGAGGTTGCTTTCATCAGCAATTAGAACTAGTGGGGATATAGAAGAATCTGCGCTAGATCCACAGTGTAATTGTTTGAAGGCAATAACTTATGTTTCATATGCCAAATTACAACCCAGACTTTCCTATGAACCACATCATCATGATGATCATGAAGAAGTATATTATATAATAAATGGGACCGGAAAGATTAAGATGGGAACCGAAGAGGCTAGGTTGAGAGATGGCGACATCATTTACATTCCAGAAAACACTACACATTCCATTATAAATGATGGTGAAGAAACCATTGATTTTTTAGCATTTGGGGGCTATACTGGAAAGAAGAAAAAAGAGAGAAGAAAGGTAAAATAATGAGTCATTAGTTTAACCGTCTACTACTAACTGCATTACTTTGATGTCTAGTGACCTGATAGTGTTATATTTGTCACAACAAAAATTAAGAACGCCAGTAAATTGTTATTTATAATATATTACATATAAGATACTATTAAATGCCATATCAAACTAAACTAGGAATCATAGGACTAGGCAAGATGGGCGGAAATCTTGCTCTTCAGGCCATTGATAAAGGTATTGATGTAGTAGGAAAGGCTAGAAGTAGGAAACCCGAGTTAGAAGAAAAGGGTGTCAAAGTAGTTTCGGATTACAAATCCTTTGTTTCTTATTTGGGAGATCCCAAGGTGATATATCTATCTCTACCAGCTGGCCGTACTGTAGATACGATACTAGAAGAGCTTTTGCCATATCTGCAGCAAGGCGATGTAATAATGGACGGTGGCAACTCATTTTACATAGATTCTATTAGACGAGAAAAGCAGTTATTTTCAAAGGATATCTATTTTCTTGACTGTGGGACGAGCGGAGGGTTAGAAGCCGCTAGAAATGGTGCATGCTTCATGGTAGGTGGAAGAGATGAGGGAATTAAAATAGCTGAGCCGATTCTAATCTCATTAGCGATTAATAAGGATGCATATGTACATACTGGTCCTCCGGGAAGCGGACATTTCGTAAAGCTAGTTCATAATGGAATAGAGTTTGGAATGTTGCAAGCCATAGGAGAAGGAGTTGAATTATTGCATAAGGGTGGAAATGGATTTAATTTGGATCTAGCTGCAATATTCAAAAACTGGTCAAATGGCTCTGTTATCAGAGGATGGCTAGTTGAATTGATGGAAAAGGGATTAAGGGAGCAAAATTTTGATGGCATACAAAGCTACATTGAAGATACAGGAGAAGTCAACTGGCTGATACAAGATGCACTCAACAAAGAAATTCCGATTCCTGTTATTTCACAGTCTGTAATGGAGTTATTCAAATCCAGAATTAAAGATAGCGATACGTACAAAGCTATAGCATTAATGAGGCATGGATTTGGAGGACATCCATTTGGAAAGGATGAGTATATAGCAAAAGAACGAAAGAATAGCAGAATCGCTGGAGTATAGACACTGAGAATGTTCAAGCATTCTTGTACTTAATACGAAGAACACAAACAGAAATGCGGCAAGTAATTAAGTAGGAACATGGAGGCCACAGGTTTGCTTCTGTTGTCTTAGAACCTATCCGAAAAGTCCCGCGTTTCGATAGGTAATCCATGCACACGCAAAATGTAACATTCCAATATAGTTTTCTACTTTCTTTTCCCATCGTATTAGCAATCGTCTAAATCGATTCATCCAAGAATGTGTTCTTTCAACTACCCAGTGTCTAGACCTATAAGTTGGTATTCTTTTTCTTTGATTCTTGCTTCTTCTTCCTCTTGTTATCCTTAGCCTGATATGAATTGTATAACCATAATCCTCTAGTAATTCATATACTTCTGGAAAGTCATAGCCTCTGTCCATACACATGTGTTGCTTTATACTGGATGCTGCTTCTTCTGGTCTATGTATTACTATGCTTTGTAACGTAGCTTTAGTCATCTTCATATCATGTTTATTAGCAGCATCAACAGTTATACCAAGAGGTACTCCTTTACCGTCTACTAACATACTTCGCTTGGTACCAGACTTTGCTCTGTCTGTTGGATTTGGGCCTGTACCTTTTTCCCCCAAGAGGTGCCTTTGTAATTATACCGTCCATAGCTTGCCATTTCCAATCAATTCCAATCTTTTTATCATATACTGATAAACCATCAATCCACATACGTTTGAATACACCAGCTTTCCTCCATTCTTGAAATCTATCATGTACTGTACTGGAAGCACCAAGACTTCTTGGAAGTGCATTCCATTGACAGCCAGTACGTAAAACATAGAAAATAGCACTCATAGCCTTCCTGTCGTTCATTCTTGGACGACCAGCTTTCTTCTTCTTTTTAGTTGGTGGTGGCAGCAATGCGACAATCTTATCCCATAATACATCAGGTATTTCATACAATGAATTAACACCTGTAATTTCTGATATCACTACAAATCATAAGATAGTGTGTAGTATGGCTTAGCTTTGTCGTCCAAACATAGTATGCCTAAAACTCAACAAATATCAAGTACTTTTCGGATAGACTCTAATATCACAACAACAAACAACTACGAATGATTCTGCAGTATATGAGAATTGGCACTAAATGTGAATATATATGTCATCAAAGATCGTCTACTAATGGTTACTGTGGTTATTGTTCTACCTCACATACAAGAAGTCGTAGAACGCAATAACACTATTTTTTAGATCAAGAATAACCATCGCCATTAGTTTTGGTATAGATTATATGTAGAAGATTTAGCTGAAACAATTGAAAAGTGTTTTTAATGATGGAGCCATCACCACTACCACAACCACAACCAACGTCCTCTAGTATCTGCCCTATGTGCAACGGCAATCTACTGATAATAACAGATATCAATTCAGGAGAAACCATTTGCAGCAAATGTGGTATGGTAGTTTTAGACAAGATTCAGAATATTAACCAACCAGAATGGCGCGCATTCTCCAATTCAGAATATGACGATAGAAGTCATACTGGAATTCCGATGTCACTAGCAATCTACGACATGGGACTTGCCACTGTCATCGGAAAAACGAATACAGATGTAGGTGGGAAAAAAATAGGTAATGAGATGCATGCTACGATGCAACGGTTAAGGATATTGGATACAAGAGCGCATATTAATAATTCTTCTGACATGGGTCTCATTCATGCTTTCAATAAACTTCGCATACTCAAGGATAAACTTGTATTGCCATATGTAGTGGTAGAGAAAGCTGCATACATATATAGAAAAGCTCATGAGAGGAAATTATCGCGTGGAAGGCTAGTTTCTGCACTTGTTGCTGCTTCTGTACATATCGCTTGTAGAGAAATGAACACTACAAGAACATTAAAAGATATTGCCGCAGCTATTAATATCAAGCGCAAACAGTTAGTAAAAGCATATGGATTGTTGCTTATCGAACTTGACATTAAAGTTCCATTAGCCGATCAAACGAAGTGTATTGCCAAAGTTGCAAATAAAGCTGGCTTAAGTGAGAAAACCAAGCGACTAGCGATAAGGATAATGGATGAAATTAAAAGAGAAGATGATGATGTATTATCTGCTGGCAAAAATCCAATGGCATTAGCAGCTACTATTCTTTATCTATCATGTCTTAAGACTGGTGAAAATAAGTCACAAGTCGAGATGGCAGAGGCAGCAGGAGTAACAGAAGTAACTATAAGGAATAGATCTAGAGACCTGAAAAGTAAAGTAGAAGAATTATCAAATTGAAGAGCAGAATCACGAGTTAAAGTAGATGTTGATGGTGCCCCTAAATGCAAAATAGTCATCAAAACATTTGGTTCTATCTTTTATATATTGGACAGTTCTTTCAGTAATACTTTTTTGATACGAAGAATGAAAATGATGTTGTTGAACGTTCAGGAATCTACATGCTTGTGGAGTTCATTTGGAGGGTGGTAGAGGAGGACGTCCAGTACAAGAAGGAGCAAAAGGAATGGTATGGGCCGCAACATTGCCAAATGATGGCCCAACCGGAGGATTTTTCTTTGACGGTAAGCCTACTCCGTGGTAAAGTAAACCTATTCTGGATCATACTATGGCTTGATGGGATCCCAGATCATGTGCTATATCAGCCGTACTTTTGACATGTGATGCTGCATAATCAAAAACTACACAGTCATTGCACCTTATCTTCCAGGACTAGGTGATTCTTCAAAATCACTCACAGGTTATGAGCGTAAGACGGTGGCAGAAGACATGCATAAACTAGTTACCCACTTAGGATTCAAAAGAATTTTCCTAGTCGGCACGATATTGGAGCACAAGTAGCCTATTCTTTAACGATTCTAAATGTGTGATTTATCTGTTTAGCTATTAATATACAAAAGCTGAAAACCTCGGAATTTTTGACAGTAGGTAGATATACGTACATATACCCCTCCCCTATAGTATAGGCCATTACCGAGCACAATAAGTATATAACCGCTAAAGACGTGTTTTTGACCAATATTTGACGACTGAAATTCAGGGTGAGCTTAGAGATATAGCAAATTATTTTCTTTCAGATGATATTGTGAATATGTATATCAGATCCATTAAGTCAAGACTAGAAATAAAAGATCTTAAAAATTGGCGATAAATAGCTGAGCAAATTGGTTACAAACATGTAAACATGACAAAGAAAGAAGAAATAAATGAATTAATCCGCCTTGTTAGGTTGGAGAGGAGGAAAATACTCGATAAAAACGATGACCTGAAATTCAATAACTACACAGGAAGATGGAATATATAGAACACCAACAATGTAAACAGACTTGCCATACTAGCTCTTTTTTTACAAGTGCTTCTGGTTTAATTTGTCCTAATATAGGATTTTGTTGTATCATTGACATTATCTGACTGAATTGTTGATTCAGTGTTGACAATCAACTTAATGGTTTACCAGTTATCCAATCAAGCAGTTGAAACTGTATTGATGTTATCTTTGATTTTGAAGGATCATTTGACCATTGGTGCCACACACAATAAGTATATGACCGCTAAAGATGTGTTTTTGAGACCAAAATGGTCAGGTATATAAAGAAGTGTCGACTACACAACACAACAAGCAACAAAATGCAATGGATAGTCACTACAAGTATCATTAACAAAAAAACTTATTTAATGACGTTTATTACTTGGGCCATAATAATTACCGATGTAATCTTTGGCACCTTTCTTGACGCTTTGGGAAAGCCTCTTAATTCTTCTTTCGGTGTAATATTGTTTATAACAATGAGTATCACTGTATTTTTTGCAGGTCTGTATGCCCTTAGAGATTATATGGTTGCATTGCGCAAAGACCTTGAGGCTCCTTCGTTTTTTAATAGGCTGTACAAGGCAACACCTATTTTTCTTTATGCACTTTTAGTCATCTTTGGAGCTATCATTGTCGAAATGGTGTTATTTTCACAATATAGCACTTTCCTGTTGATTCTAATTGTCTTAATAAGTGGAGTAGCCATATTGTTCTTTGGTTTTCGCACTTACAAATTCTTGTCATGGTTCAAGTCGAGTGTCAACAAACGACACAATGTCATGATATTGGCATTTGCTGTATCATCGATGCTCCTTTGCATCAGCATGACAATTGCTACTGCACTTGATACAAAGGAATCAGTCTTTTCAAGACCACCCTCCATAGATCCAGGTTTCCACTCTAGCAATTCTATGGCAAGCAGACACTTATCTAAAATAGAACTTGTGATTCATCTCTATGGGTTTCTTGTCCCTCAAGTTACTGCTATTGCTATCGCGGAAACAGTTGCTGTTGCATATTTCCTTCGTTATTTTAAGGATAAGATAGGAAGAGCAACATTTTGGACACTTATAATTTTACCACCTGTACTTTTTTTAACTGGGATATTTGGTCCTCAATTATTAACAACTGGAAGTGAATTTGTATATACCCTCCCCAGGTTCCTTATCTTTAGGGTACTAGGTACCGCAGGATGGGTTGGAGCTGATCTTGTAATAGCGTATGCATATATTTTAGTAGCAAAAACTCTTGGACGGCAAATTACCTCTTCTCATAATAAGATCATTAACTATTTGATTATAGCAGCAGTATCAACCATTTTAGTTTCTCCAACAACCAATAACTGGATAACCGACAATTCTTATCCACCCTTTGGAGCAATCCAACGTGCCTTTCTTGTGCTTGCTTCTTTTCTCTTTAGCATAGGAATATACTCTGTCGCGCTGTCAGTGGCCCAAGATGCAGAATTGCATCATTTAGCCAGAAAATATGCAAAGCAGTATGCTCTGCTAGATACTTTAGGTAATGCACAAAAGAACGCAGAGATTATAGGAAAGGTTGTAAAACTAATCCATAAACACGCAGATGCTATGGAAAAAGAAACAGCAGTCGAATCTTCAATGTTAGATGATAACGAAGTTAGACGATATTTAGACTTGGTAATTAGGGAGGCTAGGCCAGTCGGATAAATGACTTCTTATTTATTATTCCAGGTTATGTCGTTTTGGTACTTAGTTTTTCGAATATGCGAGGTTTTCAACACACATTATACCCAGTACAAATATAGGAGTTATTCCTCTTGCTTAACTCTTGCAAATATTTCTATCCTATATACTAGGCATGAGCTTCTTTTAGTGGAGGTATTCAAATTATGTATCTCACCCATTACTACACTACCTCCACCGCTAGCACCATATTCATGAATGAAGACCCTCCAATGAAGCTTTATTACAGCTATTAAAAACTGTCGCTAGAAAGAATACGTGATAGACTTCGCAGCATCAGGAGGCCTAGGCCAATTTCACTACGAAACAGACCTAGAAGAAGAGATAAAAGAGGGGGAGGAAAAAAGGCAACTGGCATCATACTAACAGACATTAGGGATCATTCTATTACATGGCTGTTAATAAAGTCATGTAATGCTGGGAATGGGATCTATATATCCTTCATTCCGTACAAACCTATAGCCATCTGCTTTAACATCTTCACGCCCTTGTTCTGATGCAAGCGTAAAATTATCATGTCTTTTATTACTATACCAAAGTTCTAGAGGTACACTTTGAGGTACATTCTCATTAAATATCTTACCTTCAAAGCGGTACATTCTCATTAAATATCTTGCCCTCAATTAAGGCATTTCTTACTGGCTCAGTTGTAATAGCTAATGCAGGCCGCGTATAGTTCATACAAGTATCTATCTTCTGACCTGAATTTGAGAAAAATTGTAGCTCTATTCTAATTACATTCTGTAATACTTCAGTCCTTTCACCTATTGCATCTGATGGCGCCAATATGGTCAAGGGGCAATCCAAAGAATAATAACCAATTTGTAACTAAAGATTAACGCAATGTTACATGACTAGTAGTACTACAGATGCTTATTATTGCAGAGTATCGTTACTGTTGCTTGGAATATTTTGAAATATTATGCACAGAAAGACACTCTTACACTAAAAACAAAAGCTTTACCTTTGTATAGCTGCAGAAATACTGCTGGAAAATCATATGTTGAGTGTTATGGTAGGGTCTATTACAATAACATGCTATTACAAAGATCTTGACGTTTATGAATAGCTTGGAAAGGATCTGGTAATCATTCTCTAAGTGTAATGGATGTATTAGATCCTGCTACTAAAATACGATTAAATGAAACTAGCGATGAATTGCCATCATTAAGTTCTTTTGATACTTAATTCATTATCTTTTTAAGAACTTTGAACATGTATTATATGGTGTAACTTCGATTTTCTTTTCATGAAAAATAAGAGATACTACCAAACAATCTTATAGAGTAAATCTTATAGAATATTCTTCGGGTTCGGTGGGATTCGGACCCACGACATTGTAACCCATAAATACTGACTGGTTAAGAGCCAGACGCTCTACCTGGCTGAGCTACGAACCCTGAGAAAAGCAGCGTAGGTTATCGATATTTAAATGAAACGACAAGAAAAGGATCAGAAATCAATTGCTCTTCTAATTGTCATAAAGTTCATGGTAACAAATATCTTAGTTTTAAGTAGATTTGAGCCTTACCAATAAAGATAAAATACCCTCTATCTTGATGTTTTTGATGAATGGATCGTGTAAAGCGAATTTCCAATGAGCTTTTGGAAAAATACCCTGATAGGTTTGGTATAGATTTTGATGAGAATAAGAAGAGTATAAAAGAAATAGCAATTATTAGATCTAAGCTACTAAGAAACAAAGTAGCAGGATATATAACGTCGAATCTTCGCAAGCAAGCTGCAGAGAAAGAGACAGCTATTCACTCGGAAGGAGAGGAAAAGGAGTCTGAGATAAAAGAAGAAGAGTAATTATAATGATAACTATACAGCTTCTTGGCGGCGCCAAAAAAGCAGTTGGTCAATCCTATGTTAGCTTGGATATGTCTTCTGCTTCGATAGCAGAAATATTAAAATTATTGAAAGACAGAGCTGTCCAGCCAAAAATCTTGGACCCTAGCAATATCTTGGTAACACTAAATGGTGCTGACTCTGCTATGTTACGCGGAGATGACACTACTGTAAAAACTGGGGATATCGTTACAATTGTGACTGTTGTTCATGGCGGCAATAACAACGAATTGTGAATTATTGACCATACTAATTTTTTTCTACATCTTCTAGCTTGATCACATAAATATTTATATTTATATAAATATAAATACATCTATTTATATAAATATATATTTAGAGTATTGGTAATTATATATCTTTACATTGAATCCGCTACTTCTTATTTATGTGTCAATCAAATGAGTATATGACAATGATAGAGTTCTTGCAATTTATAGTCGAAAAATTTATCGTCTCCATTAGCTTAAATATATATTGTATGTGAGTTATTAACGCAGTTCTTCAAGTTCTTTGTCATCCCGATAATACTCAGGATTTAGTCTAAAACCATTTGTCATCTCATATGGCACATCGCTTAGCTTTAGATAGTATTCCATCTTCTTTTTCTTAAGCTGTTTTGAAAGCCATTGTACAAATTGCTGCTCAATCATATGACCTTCTTCCCTTTCTATATCTGGATGTACTTCAATTAGCTTTTCTAGGAATTCTGGATCAAAGTAAATTTGAAAGAAATCCCAACCCATAGCGCTACCAGTCGAAGAGCATTCGCATTTGCTTGTTGTGTGAGACCCCCATTCAAGTTCGCCTATAAATTCCATTATCTTTTGCCTTTCTTTCTCAAAGTATATGCATGAGCCTGCAATTACGATCATAGGCGGTTTTTGGGCAAATTTTCTTCTCAACTTGACTCTAATATTAAATTGACAGCATTTAATATAAACTTTATATATTGCCTAATTGACCAGGTGTTTTTGAAGAATATTAATTGTTCGATCGACCCCCAAGTCAAGGACATAGTTTCCAATTCTTGGCCCTCTATCTGAGTTTATGAGTATTTTATAAAGCAGGGTGAAGAGTTCTTTAGGCTCTATTCCGTTGTTTCTAGCTATATCAAATACTTTGGATTGTAAATTTTTAGGTGATTCTGGTTTTTGTTCAGAACCGATAAATGACTTTAGAGATTGAATTAATTCTGCAATTGCGTTCTTGTGATTATCTTTCATTTCAATTTGAAATTTTTCTTCGGTAGAGAAGAGATCGTCTGACCAGTTAGATGCAAGCTCAATCTTTTTCAACAGATCATCTGTCTTTTCCTTCACTACGCCATATTTTTTTAGTCTTCCGTATATTTTGTCGGTTCTTTTATCACTAGAGAACAATGACGCCTGTTGTACAAGGATTCTGTATGGTACATGTGCTGTAGGTTGCTTTGGCGGTTTTAGATGATTGACAAACTCATAAATTCCTTTTATCTTGGTTAGTTTGACTTGATTTTCTTCTCTAATTTTATCAAAATATATATCCTCATAGGCATCGTATTCATCCATCAATGAAGGTATATCGTCAAGTCCAACGTGTCTACTGCCTGATATACGTTTGAACAGTAGCAGTAGTATGGACTCGGCGGTGCCATATCTTAACCACATTTGTGGAGTAAGGACATTGCCTGCAGATTTGCTAATCTTTTTACCTCTTTTGTCAAGGAACATTTCATACTTTACATGCAAAGGATGTGCGTAGCCGAGAATTTCATTTGCAACCCAATCATTAACCCTTACAGAATCCATGATATCTTTTCCATAGGCCTCGAACCGGATATCGAGGGCTTGCCATCTTGCTGCAAACTCCACTTTCCATGCTAATTTTCCTTCCCCTTCATTTATATCAACTTCACCACTGTATCCGCATCCTTTCAGCTCTTGGTTGCTAATTTTGCTTCCAGAGCATGTATACTGTACTTTCTTTTCATCAGCGAAATATTTCTCAGCCTTTGCAACGTATAGCCTGCCACAACCTTTACAAATCGGAAAATAGGGCAGTGTTTCATTATACTTCTCCTGACCGATGAATTCAGCTATTTTTTGGCCAAGACTAACACTATTTTTTAATATAGTATCAATTTGATTAACAAGATCTCCTCTCTTATAAGTTTCTGCTCCACTTTGGAAGCGATATTTTACGCCAATCTTGTCTAGCCCATCCAAAAGTATGCTACTCATGTGAGCGCCATATGATGTATGGCAGTCGCCAAAGGGATCAGGAATTCTTGAAACTGGCTTTGCTAAATGCTCTTCAAGCCATCCAGGTAAACCGGCTGGAACTTTTCTTAACCCATCCATGTCATCAGAATATGCTATCAATTCTGTATTGTAACCAAAGTTTTTGAGAGCCATTGCTATTCCATATGCTCTAACAGCGTCACCCATGCTCCCTATATGTGGTATTCCAGAAGCTCCTATACCACTTTCCACTCTGATCAGATCTACGGTTCGTCCTAATTTTTTTTCACGTTTTAGAAGATTATCAGCCACCTTATCAATCCAAGTTCCTTTACCTATTATTCCATCTGTCATTGTAGCTAAATTACCTTTGATACATAAGGGCCGTTCTGAACGTATCCAAGCTTTTTGTAGTATTCCCTTGTTCCTACTGCGCTTATGACTGACAATTTTTTCGCCCCAAATTCAGCCTTTGCAATTTTCTCCGCTTCCATCATAAGTTGTGCCCCATATCCTTTATGTTGACAGGATTTGTCGTTTCCTCGCTTTCCGACATTTAACATTTGGCCATATATATGCAATTCCCTTACAATTGCAGCAGCATCGTTGCTGTATTCTTTCAGCTCCTTTCTGTATGGATTCGTAATTTTACGTAGCCGCAAAAACCCTAGGATGGTTAACTTATCTGCGCTTTCAATCGATAAGAATACTTCTTGCCCATTTGAAGCTAGATAATCAATCCTGCTCATTACAATTTCTTCCTCAGAAACACATCTTCTTTGCAATCCAATCTCTCTGCACCTTATGCACCTGCATCTGAAACCCATCTCTTCCAATTTCTGTAATGCCGTCTGCCTTAGGTTTCCGTTCTTGGGGCCAGCGACGATGTCTTTAGGTTCTATCTCTCGTTGAACTCGCATTATTCTTACCCATGGCGGTATCATTTTTTTTACTGCAAGCAACACAGTCATCAAATCATTATCTGAATATGGGTGGTACCTGCCCTCTTGGAATAATTTGTATAACCCCGTATGCTTCACAACAAGTGTTGGATATATCTTTAACATATCAGGTTTAAAACATGGATCGTCAAATAATGTCTTAAAATCCTGTATATCCTTTTCTGGCGATGAATTTGGCAGGCCAGGCATCATGTGAGCAACAATTTTATAGCCTGCATCCCGTGCAACTTGAAATGATTCTATAACATCCGACAAAGCATGGCCGCGATTGATAGTTCGATAAACTTCATCACGTAAGGATTGAATACCTATTTCTACACGTGTTACTCCTAATTCAAGCATTAGATCAATATGTTGTTGCTTACAATAATCTGGTTTCGTTTCTACTGTAAGACCAACACATCTGTTTTTTGCAGTTTCATTGGTTATGATCGCTTGTTCGAGACTTGCACATCTTGTTCCATTCAGGGCCTCAAAGCATAATTTTGCAAATTCTTTTTGATATTCTTCTGGCATGAAGGGAAAGGTACCACCGATTATTACAAGTTCGACCTTGCTGATATCATGTCCTCTTGCATGCAATTGGTATAATTTCGACTGGACTTGTTTGTATGGATCATATTCAAATTTTTGGGCAGATTTTGTAGAAGGTTCGGAACCTATGTAACTTAATGGAGTATTAAATTCAACCCCGCCTGGACAATATATGCATCTACCATGAGGGCATCCGAATGGTTTCGGCATTACTGCGATTACTACTACGCCTGAAGCTGTCTTGGTAGGTTTAACCATCAAAACTTTCCGGTAATGGCTATCATCAGGGAGATATTCGATTATATTTTCATTTCTAGGTAATGTAGAAAGATGATACTTCGCTGATGTTTCTTTTATAATTTTAAAAACAGACTTGGCTGATATGTTCTCTTTTTGGATTTGTTTAGCAATTGATTCACAGGCTTGGTTATAATTAGGATCTACTTCTACAGATACAGAACTAGGTTTCAGGTTTATCAGCAATTTGTAAAAGTAATTCCATAACGAATATTAATTTTTGTATGGAGAGATTGCATAGTGTTGAGTTTCAAAGATGACAATATCTTTTTAAAGTAAATTAGAAATGTATGCATCGATTAGATCACTAGCAATGAATCATCTGGATAAACCAGTATAAATGAGGGTTACTAATATCTTGTATGTTGGAATATGCATCTTATAATGCTTCATTTTTTCCCCCTATATTAGCTATGACAGTCACATTCTTATCTTTTTCATCAACTATTCCTATCTGATAACATCTCATATTGTGTTTCTTAAATATGCTGATGACTGCATCGACAGAATGTTTTGGGAGTATTACACAAAGACCAATTCCCATATTGAATGTTTTATACATCTCTTTCGTTTTAATATGGCCGTCTATTTGTATCTGTTTGAATATTCCGTATGCCTTTGGTAGGTTGTCAAGGTTATATCTTACATTCTTATTGAGACGCGCAAGCTTTGTAAATGATCCGCCAGTGATATGAGCGAAACCATGAACCGAAATATGTTTTTGTTTCAATATTTCGATAACTGGTTTGGAGTATATCATAGTGGGAGTGAGCATTTCTTCTCCTACAGTACGGATTAAATGAGGGGTTGTATCATAAATCGAGTGCTTTGAAAGAAGAACTTTACGAGCTAATGTATAACCATTTGAATGCAGGCCACTGCTTTCTACTCCTAAAATTATATCGCCAATTGTGATTCTATCGCCCAATATGAGATCGGACTTATCAACAATCCCAAGTACCATGCCAACAAGGTCAAAGGCATTTCTATCCTCTCCAGCTATGAGATCAGGTAAAATCGCGGTTTCTCCTCCAATTATGGCCATGTCAGATTGTCTTGCTCCTTTAACCAGACCTTTTGCTATCTCTTGTACAATGTGTTGATTTGTAGATCTCAATGCAATGTAATCTATAAATGCAATTGGATGTGCACCAATACAAATAATGTCATTGACATTCATTGCAACACAGTCAATTCCTATATTGTCAAAACGGCTCATCATTTGGGCTATAATCACCTTTGTTCCCACTCCATCACAATGCAGAGCAAAGGTTTTAGAACCTATATCAATCAACCCTGCATAATGTCCAAAACCTGAAATAACATTTCCAATAGTAGGAAAGGTGTGAGTAAGAGAAATTATATCGCCAATTGATTTCTGAACTTCGTGGATCTTTTTTACATCTATCCCCACACGACTGTAGGTCATTCTTTTTGATTTCAAATGAGGCAATGATACAAAACTAATTCTAATAAATGTTGTATGACATACTCTCCTGATATCATCCATCTCAGATAGCATAAAGTCCTCCGTTACTGTATTCTCATGAAATTATCTTTTGTTGGTATATATGCGGTCGTTTAGGGTGATGTCCTAAAGTATGTTTGACTTGGGGCTTTTGTTTATAAGCATAATCTCAGATATATTCTTTTAAGATTGTCTACACTGGTCTACCGCTTTATCATCATTAGACTCGTCTAATAATGTAATTTAGGATAGTTATACAAGAAAAAGTGTTGGTGTACTATTATATTTTGAATAATACTATGCTGTCCAGTAAATCCAATATTGTGTTATTGTTATCTATTTATTTTTTATTAAATGAATGTTTATCGATCCATCGATCTATATAGCGTTTTTGATTTTGCAATACTACTATCCTTGAAATTTCACTTTCATCCATTATAGAAAACATCGGTATTTTATCGGATAATTCCCTAGAAAATCTCCTAATCTCGTCCATTTCGAGCATGTTATTTTTCTTAAGACGTGATGTTGACATTCCTATGTGCATATAGGACTTTACTTCAATAAAGTGTGGATTACCAAGCAACATCATTTCAGCGAATTCATCTACAAAGTCAATATTTTCGTTATATTCTCTTATCATTGTCATTCTTAGAACTGTCCTTGTATTTGCAGTTGTAAGAAAGCATAAACTTTTCCACCACCTTTCCCAAGCATCTTTGTGGCGTGGTCGATTAATACGATAAAACATCTTCCGATTAGAAGCATTTGTAGAAAGGTACAGTTGAGTAGGCAATGCATCTTCATCAGCCAACCTTTGAAGCATTTGAGGTTCCTGACCATTTGTTACAAGGAATATTGATTTTGTGTTTTTCAAAGTTTTCAAATATTTGATTAATTGCGGTAACTTAGGATACATAGTTGGTTCGCCAGATAACGAAATTGCATAGTGTTCAGGAAGTAGAGACTCATCTATCTTTTTTTTGTCGTTCTTAGGATCACCATAGAAGCCATTAATTAATTTCTTCCTCTCTGCCATTAAATTCTCAATGATTATATCAGGTTCATCAACTAATTGTCCAGGCATTTCTAATGTGTCGTAAAATTCAGTCGGCCTCCAACAATAAACACATCGGTTTTCACAGTTCATGGCAGTTGGAGACATTTCCATACATCTGTGAGTTGAAATTCCGTAGAACTTGTGCTTATAGCAGTTACCTTGATTGGCAAAAGATTTTTTTGTCCAATGACAGAGCTCGACAGAAGAATGATTATACACTCCATACTTTGCCTTTTGTAATTTTGCTTTCATTTGTGGTGTTATCTGGATAAGATTGTTTTCTGTAGCATGTGAAACATATTCATCAGAGCAACTCATTTAAGGCTGTTACATATTGAGAATTGAATTTAAATCTTACAATATAACGATGGGATCTAAGCTCTGCTCTTAAACATCGCGAGCAATTGTTAATAAGGAAGCCTTTTTTGTAAGGGTATGTTCGAGTGGTTAAACTGTTATCATGATTGATACTGAAGAGATAATGAAGTGCGGACTGGATCTTGTAAACTGGAAAAAATTACCACCTGACAGTGCCATTCATGTGAAAGGTAAAAATATTAAGAAAGTTTTACTCACAGTAGACGTTACGATTACAGAATTAATACTAGCAAAAAATATTCAATGCGATGCAGTAGTTGGACACCATCCACTAGGAATTACGGCACTTAATTTTCATAAAGTTTTTGATAGACATGTTGACTATATGGTAGAACATAAAATTCCAACAAGTATTGCTAAAAATGCGGTGAAGAAATTAAAATACAAGGCTGAGATAAGATCTCATGCAAGTATCTATAATGACATAGTGAGCGCAGCAAGGACACTGAAAATGCCACTCGTAAATATTCACCAACCATGTGATGAATATATGAGAAAGGTGATTCTTAACAAGATAAATTCCAGAAAGATTAGATACGTTTCAGATATTGTAAAGTCAATTGAAGAAATTCCTGAGTTCAGAAATGCTGATACAAAAGTACAAGTTAGATATGGAAGCTCAAAAAATGAAGTTGGTCATTGGTCACTTGTTATCGCAGCAGGAACTAACGGCGGATTTCCAATTGCTAAAGCATATTTTGAACACGGTGTCCATACTGTGATATATCTACACATTGACTACAATGATTTAACCAAGATATATGAAGAAAAACCGAAAGGTAATCTTATTGTTCTAGGACATTTAGCTGGTGACTCAATTGGACTTAATGCTCTAGCTAATACACTGGAGGATAAAGATATCAAGGTTGTTAAAATAGGAATTATACCCTCTGTGAAATAACTGACAATGTGAACTTTGAATGAATAATAGTAATTATAACATAACTAATGAAAATTATATTGTATTGACTAGGTTTGAACGCTACAGATTATATGGATCATTTCTAACGGAACCCTTATCCGCAAATTTAGGTTAATAAGTCTTACTACTAGGATTTGTGACACGTCACTAGCTATATACTGAAATGCATTTGGAGAGACATCTGCACTTTGAGATATGCATGACAAGTAAGCAAAAGATGATAAAGAATAACGTAGTAACACTAACATACCTGGTGGCATTTGCAGACATATTGAAACTTTTTCGATGATATAATAAAACCCACAAATTTGATCATAATGAGAAATTGGTTCGTGTTTAACTCCCATCATACTCTATACTAGTAACATGAAAGACCAGATCAAAGCAAAAACCTCCCAGAATGTTTTATTGTACAACTATTGTTGACCAAATAAGTCATTAATAACAGATTAATATAATAAAAATCTGACTTAAGTGTATAAAATACACATTCGTATTCAGAGGTGTACAATTATATACTGTTATTTTGGCAAAACTATTAGTTGGCCTTCGTAGTATAGCCTGGTTAGTATAGGCGGCTGTGGACGACTGACTATTCTTAAAATAGCTATTGAAAGAAACCGCTTGAGGAGGGTTCAAATCCCTCCGAAGGCCCTGCCACAAAATTGACTTGCTTTTAATTTGGAATGAAAAAGGAAATTAGAATTGTGATAATGTCATTAGAAGAACGAATTAGTAGTTAGTTGAGGCTGATAGACGCAATATATGACTTTATCGTTATTTGTTAACACCTGTCCTTCTTGCTTCATTATTATAAAATATGAAATCAAGTATCTTATTGTCTAATAAAAATGCAATATCACTTTATCATCATGATAACTATTCCACCATAATATAAACTAGGATTGTTAGAGGGCGATAAGTTTTAGGGATTATTAGAGCAGTAACTTCAAATTTCTTTTAGTGAGTATATTTTCCTTATAATCCTTATCCGAATCCTTACATACAAGCCGTTTATCCAAAGTTCAAAAGTGATGATGGCGTGTAGAAAGTAATCCAAAACAATTATGATCAAATAAAATGTTCCCTGCTCTTTATCAAAGGCAATATCTTATTTTCGATAATATATTTAGCATCCGAATTCAGATCAAATGACAATAATAGGTAAAATCTTTTATCTTTACCTTCATTACCACAAAATAATAACATTGGAATCGTTGCACGAATTAATTTTTCATATTTTCCTATTGAATATTCTAGTTTGCCTATCTTCGATTCAAAATCCTCACGTGTGGTAGCCCTGAGAACGGCCTGTATAGAATATTGTGAAGTTTCTTCATTTGTCATTAAAGGAATTAAGCCCTGTCTATACGCTGTTGCAATTAGGCTGCCGAGATGGTTCGCTATACCTGCAAATCTAATAGATTGGTCTTTCTCCAATACTTTTATGAAGAACCTTTGAAAACCATCGTCTTCTATTGTCATACCATTTTGACCTTTTTATTAATTTAGTAGAGAACAGATATTATACTTTCTATCGTAAAACGATAATTGCGATACTCTTTATTGTGTTGACAAAGACGAGCACAATAACTATACTGATGTATGCTAAGTTGTAAAAACGTGCATAGTCTGCAATCACTACAACTCTTGATGTTCTTAATACAAAGCCTTTTAAAATTTAACAACAATTAATTTTTGGTTTTACTTCCTATGATTTACTATATCTGATATGTACTGCTCCTAATGTTTTAATAAAGAATTATTATTTTTCTAATTTATGCCGCTACTGCTCTACCTTGCATTATTGATGTAATTGGTCGAATTACTAAATGGTTCTGCATTTGCACTTGATATTGTGTTTACTTCTGTTATTTTAGATCTTATGGAGAACAAGAGTGAATATAAATTGTAGAAAATTTAACAAATACCAGAGGATGATTGTGATACTAAAAAATACAACAAGATCGATCTCAAGTCTGATGGGTTTCATCTCATCAATTATTTGTCAATACTGTTATATGACGGGGATCTTCCGACATGAGATCTGTTAGTCTTATCGGATTTGTTACAGTAATGTGGTTAATGATACTGACAGTCTCAGCATTTCTAGTAATTTTTGTGCCTCGGATGGATGTTGTTTTAATAAGGAATTTGGGATATAACAGAGTAACAGTGTCTATATTTGAAGCATTAGTATCTATTTCATCCATTGTGATACTAATATTTGTACTGAGTAAGATGAAGAATTATTATATGCGAAAAAAACTGGAATTATAAGATGACTATACATGTGATAAGCATATAGTAAGTACCGATTCGTTGATAGACAAATCTATGGCTGTTCCCATATAATATAATTGTAGTTGGAACGAAGCATTAGTGACATTACTTCGATTCGTTGGATTCAAGCCAGAAACAAATAGCCCACAAAGGAAGTATATTTAGAGATATTTTAATGAAGGAAGATACTCAAAAATACGATTTTATACAATTACATGCATTCTCATTATCTTTGGTTAGATCTGTCATAATTTGGCATTAGCGTTTAATTAGCCTTTCCAAATATAACATAGTTTAGAAACATGCCATCAGCTTATGTGTTAATAAACTGTGAACATGACTCGGAGGAAGAGATTGTCAAAGAACTAAGCAAATTGCCGGAGTTAGTAGAAGTATATCAGGCCTATGGCTCTTACGATTTAATTGCAAAAATTAGCACAGATACAATTGACAAGTTAAAAGAAACGATCAGTTGGAGTATAAGAAGAAGTGACAAAATCAAATCAACACTAACGTTGATTGTCGTAGAAGGGCAACAAAATAGATAGACCTAAATAGTTCAGTGCTGAATTGGCATAAGAACGGCCTAGATGGTTACTACTCATAATTATAAAACAACAAAAAAAGATGATGGCATCATAGGCAACAACTAATAATACAGCAGATCCATAATTGGTTGCTGCTGGTACAAATACAGTTTAAGCTAATAAAGAAAAACAAGAATTATACTTGATTTATTTGCAGAGGGAGAGCTGTACCAAATTTACCATGTTATTGAAAGCTACGCTTCACTTAACCGCTTTTTGGAGAAGCGTTCTCAGGGGCAGTCAGAGGACTGCTGCTGTCTATCATACTGCACTAACTTATCTTGAGAAATACTTGCAGTACCGATAGTTTTCGATCGATACGTTATTAGAAAAGCTGAGGAAAGGCAAGGTTGACGTCTACAATTTAATTGAAGACTTTATTACTATTATAATCCATTAGCTAGGCAAGTCACCTAGCACTGCAAAAGATGTATTGAAGGTCGTTAGACGTTTCTTTAGGTCAGAGAGGATATCGCTTGACCCGCGCCTATTTATCGAATGCGCTTTGATACCCAAATGGTATAAAGATACAGAAAGTGATTTTGAACCATATAAGCCGACAGTAGCTAAAATTCTTATTTCCTATGAACAGGCATTTGAGAGTATTTCTATATACGCTTGCAAGAGTGGCGCAAGAGTTGGAGAATTGAGTTCTATTCTCTGGAAGGAAGTAGATCTGGATACAAATCCAGTATCAATTCACTTGAGGGCAGAGACGACAAAGACAAAAGTTGGCAACAATGTGAATAATTTTGCTGGCATAGTGATAACTACTAGGATAACCACTAAGGATGTGAGCACCAGCCAAAGAAACATTTAGCTAGGTTCTAACTCATAGGAAAAGTTGTTGGCAGAACATATTTCTATACCATTTCTCATAATTACGCTGACATACCTCCGACCAGATAGTTTCTCATATTCAGTTTGAATCTTTTTGTTCTGAAATACAAACAAACCAATTATCCTCCTAAACTCAGTAAATGACTGATAGTATGTCAGTCAGTACCAGAAGATCATTCTTTGATATATTCCAACATTCTTCTAATACCATGAATTCTGGTGATGCGGTCGGTAGCCAGACTGGTATAAGACTACACTTGTGTTCATCAAAGTACTTCCTCACCTTCTGTGATTTGTAATGGGATGATGCCTTGTCTTGTCTAAGAACAGGTAGCATTTAGGAAATTTATGATGAATCTGTTTCAGGTAATCATAAAACGCATTTTCGTCAAATGTATCGTAGTACTGTCGAAATAGCTGTTTACCATTCAAACTAACGACACCAAATAGACATGAATGTCTGTGTGAACCTGTCACTGTAACTACTGGTCTTTCTGCATTATCCAATCCATACTCTTCTGATGACAAGAGAGTCAAAGAAGAAGAAGAAGAAGAATGAATGATTCATCTAATAATACTACGGTGAAACCATCAGGTAAGTTGTCTAAGATTCCCTGTGCTCTTTTTTGAATTCTTGTTTCTCTTCTTCATATGATGCGGTGTTGATATGTACCTTCCTTGGTACCTTCTGCTTGAATCCCCACTTGTGAAGCAGTCGGTATATGTGGTGGTGGAAATGATATTGTATGCCTCCTCCTTCCTTTACAATCATCTCATTTACCTGCTTTGTAGTAGTAGTCCAACCCTGTCTACTTTCCTTTATTAGCTTCTTGCTTATCCTAAGAACGACTTCTGGCGATAGTTAGATGGTCTGCCACTCTTTGGTCTGTCTCTTAGTCCTTCCTTCTATTCCCTCTTCACGGTACCTTGCCAACCAGTCTGAGGCCCGCCCATGTTCTACTTCTATGAAGCTCCTTTGCAGCACGTGCTGGAACTATGTCGTCATCTTCTACCTTTATGACAAGCAGCAACCTTTCTTTTACATCGGAGTCTATCTCTCTTTTTTTGTACAGCCTTTCCAGCTCACTTCTGGCAAAAGCCATTATGGGAGAGAAGCCACAGGCTGTAAATAGCTCTTGCCACATTAATTATATGACAAATCTGTCAAATTATGTCAGCACACTTGTGTAACTTGGTATAGTACTAGCTCAAAATACTAGCAGGAGTCATTGGATAACGCCATGGTTGTATATGAGATGCACTCTCACGCAGCTGATCAGATAACAAGATTATCTGTCAAATCAAATACAAGTATTGACTCCCATTATGCACATATTGGGAAATTTCTTTAAGATACTATCGCAGTTACCTAGATGCCGCACCCTATAAAACTGATTAATAGTAGCGATAATTATAGGTAGTAGTTCTAAGTAGCAATAGTAATGGTGCCGTCTTCCTCTCCTCCTCCAACAACGTATAAAAAGAAAAAAATACTCATTGTAGATGACGATCCCGATATTACCTTCTCTTTGAAGAAAGCTTTGGAAGAATATAACGAGCATGTGCATAGGAAAGAAGGGTTGTTTGAGCTAGTTGTCGACACATTTACTGATCCGACAGATGTAATTTCAAACTACAACCAACCTGGTATGTACGACCTTTTGATTATTGATATTGTAATGCCGAGGATGAATGGCTTTGAGCTTTATGAAAAAGTTAAGGAAATAGATGACAAAGCAAAAGCTTGTTTTATTACTGCACATGAAGTATATTATGAATCATTAAGAGATCTATTCCCGAGTTTTGATGTGGATTGTTTTATGAAAAAGCCAATTGAAAATGAAGATCTGCTAAGAAAAGTACTAAGCGCAATATAATAATGAAGACTACGATGTAAAACTCATGCACATTTTTTTACATGTGCGTACATGTACGCATGCAAAAGTCCACAAATACGACTTACTGCTCTTGTTCTTTCTATTGTTGTTGCTCGATATATTTTTCTAAAAGAATCATACCAAAATTCAATGATAACAACTTAATTGTTACTAGCCACGATAACATTGACTATAACTTTAATCAAAGTTAATCTCATAATAATGCTGCGCCAGATTCTTGGGTCTCTTATGACTTTGTTGGATTAGAGCAACCTACTCCTTCGTCGTCTAATTCTTTTACTATTACCATTTATGGCGTTATTAACTAAGAAACAATGTCTTCGTAGTGACACCCACAATTCACTGAAGATATAACAGGCTGGCTCTACCCTGCAGCAGAGTCTAAGTTCATTAACCCTTCCAATCCCAGTGAGCAATGTCTGCCTCAAGCCACTGCCTTAAATAGTGAAGTTGGAGTGATTATGGTTGCAATTTTAAACCATAATTAAACCTATGCCGACCATGCACAAACAATAGAGGAAAAAGCTCAGGCTTGTAGTTCAAGGTAATCATAGTTAGTAATCTTTTTTCCTATTCAATTCACAAAAATATAATATTGCTGCTTCTAGTTACTGCTGGAAGGAAAGAACTATGAAACAGAGCCAGAAGCAGCAGCTGCTCTTGTTGGATATGGATTGTAGTGGTAATTAGTATTAAAAGAATAACATATCTACTATAAGCATCG
>JAFAQB010000443.1 GCA_019246625.1 Nitrososphaeraceae archaeon | reverse complement strand
GAATTCCACGCTGCTGCCAATCCTGTACGGACCAGCTCCAATAACTGCTACACTATTTTCTTCCTTTCGTCCAAGTTCTATATCGTCAGTTTGACCGCCATAAGTCAGATACAAATAATTTGTTTTTGCTGGCCATTCTGCTGCTAGAGTATCAATTTGTTTAACCACCGGGTTGATACCAAATCTTTTCCTAAAAGTCCGTAATTTGAGTTCGTCGAGATCCATACATCTTCCAATCTGTTTATCAGAAAATCCAATTCGCTTAGCTTCTCTAATTACTTCTACTTCGAGATTGGAATTTCGTAGACTGTATTCCATGTCTACTATGTTCTTTATTCTTGCCAAGAACCATGGATCAATAGAGGACAATTGGCTTATTAGTTTGATAGACATTCCTGCGTGAATTGCTTTGACTATGGTAAAAATTATTTCATCATTAGGATGCAACAGCGCCTCCTCGATTCTTTCAATGTCTTCATCCACGATATTATTATACTCAACATTATTAGCTACTAGGCCATCTTTGCCAATTTCACACATCCTAATTGCCTTCTGTATAACCTCTTCAAAGTTCCTACCTATTGCCATTACTTCGCCTACGGATTTCATATTACTACCTAATTTCCGCTTCACAAGTTCAAACTTTTGAAAATCCCATCTAGGCATTTTTAGAACGACATAATCTAACGATGGTTCAAAGTTTGCAGTTGTGACCTTCGTAATTCGGTTGATTAATTCGGTCAGCGAATATCCAAGACCTATCTTTGCGGCCATATATGCAAGCGGATACCCAGTCGCCTTACTGGCAAGTGCAGATGACCTTGAGAGTCTCGCGTTGATTTCAATGGCGCAATATTCATCTGACAGTGGATCTAAACCAAACTGAATGTTGCATTCTCCAATAATATTACAATGATCTGTAGCTCGCAGAGCAGCAGAACGCAACATATGATATTCAAAATTGTTGAGCGTCTGCGAAGGTGCGACTACTATATTATCACCGGTATGTACACGCATGGCGAGAACGTTTTCCATGTTACAAACAGTGATACCATTCCCGCTGCAATCACGCATAACTTCATATTCAATTTGTTTCCAATGGCCAACATATTTTTCTATCAATACCTGATGAACTAGGCTAAGAGTAAGACCTCTTTGAACAATTTCTTGTAATTCATATTCGTTATACGCTACACCTCCTCCTCTTCCTCCTAGAGTATATGCTACTCTAACAATAACAGGATATGCAATTTCTTTAGCAATCTCTAGAGCTGCTGCAAGTGAGTATGCTGGAGCACTCTGCAAAACAGGTATATTGCTTTTTTTCATCGCTTCTTTGAATAAAAGCCTATCTTCCGTAATTTCTATTCCCCTTATTGGAGTGCCTAAAACTCTAATTCCATATTTTTCTAAGATCCCACATTTGTGCAGTGCTATACCACAATTTAGCGCAGTCTGTCCACCAAATGCTAACATTATAGAGTCTGGTCTTTCAACTTCGATCACTTTTTCAACATAGTTGGAATTAATGGGTACAAGATATACTTTCTCTGCAAACGTAGTGTCTGTTTGAATAGTTGCAATGTTTGGATTTATTAGAACAGTTCTGATCTCATCTTCATGAAGCGCCTTTAAGCATTGTGAACCGGAGTAGTCAAATTGGCGGCCACACTAAGACTTTCGCCTGCTTCTCCGATTTTGATTGCTCCACTTCCGAGAACAAGAATTTTTTTTACTGTTTCGTTCTTTGGCAATTTTCCTCCTTTTTTGTTTTAATATGTGATATCGAAGTAGCATTAGACCTTTTTAATTTTATTGATGCATTATTTTTTTCGATTAACTCTTTGAATCTATTGAATACAAATATGCAGTCATATGGACCTGGAGACGCTTCAGGATGAAACTGTACCGCGATAATTGGTTTTGTTCTATGTTGGATGCCTTCTATTGTCTCGTCATCTGCATTTGAGAACCAGACTTTAAAGTCGGTCTTATCCAAGCTGCTCGGATCTATTCCATAACCATGATTCTGGGTCGTAATATAAGCTTGATTATTCTGCTTATTTATACATGGTTTATTTTGACCACGATGACCAAACTTTAATTTATACGTGTCTGCTCCAGCTGCCAATGCAAGGATCTGGTTGCCCAGACATATCCCCAATGTCGGTACCGATGCCCTGATTAATTTGGAAGCTGTTTTGATTGTGGCCTTACAAGCCTTGGGATCTCCAGGCCCGTTACTGATTACAACACCTTTTGGTTTATACGATATTATTTTTTCATACGAAGTATCCCATCGGACACATATGACGCGGTATCCTAGATTCACAATATTACGAATAATGCTATATTTTACACCTGTATCTAACAAAACAACGCACTCTCTATTGATATCCCCGTATTCCTGAGGATCGGTTATTGACACTTTTGGAAGAAAGTTCTGTCTATCATATCTTTCGATTTTAGTCATCTTTGACATTTTCATTTCATCAATAGAAGTTTCTGAAACTGAAATAGCGCCCATCATTACTCCTCCGATCCTGATCTTTTTTGTAAGGTCCCGCGTATCTATGCCATATATTCCAGGTATTTTCTCTTGATGTAGCCACTCATCAAGAGTCCTAATACAACTCCAATGGCTGGCTACACTTGAAAGCTCATAAATTAATAAGCCTTTGACCTGAATTTTGTCAGATTCAAAATACTTTGGTATACCGTGTTGGTCTCTAATTTCCATACTCGGAACTCCATAATTTCCTATTAATGGATATGTCATGCATAATATCTGACCATAATATGACGGATCAGTCAGTGCTTCTGTGTACCCAACCATGCCTGTATTAAAAACTACTTCGCCTGCAGCTTCGCCTGGATACCCAAATCCAATTGCCGTGTAACTGCTTCCATCTTCTAAGATTAACTTAGCATTATATCCACTGTGACGTCGTTCAAGTATCGGAATTTTTTGACCCTCTCCATATCTTTTATATTACAAATTTAATCTTTATCCTAATTCTCCGGTTATATCATATTGTTCCGAAATTGAAGATCAAAATAAGCATTCTCTGATATTCATTTCTTTTGCATGTATACTTTGAGATGTTTTTGAAACATCCAATACAAGAAGAGCTGAGTCACGGCCTAAAGGAGTCGTACCTGATCTATTCTTGTATTCCTGCCAAATATGCATCTTTGCATGTGCTCAAAAAAGTATTACTGATAACGTCTGACAAAACTGTCAACAATGATTTGACACGCAATAAATAAAGGTAGGAAGATAGCAGGTCAAGTAAGGAATGACTGCTGAATTAAAGGTTCACCCATCATTTTTCCGAGAGTTTGCAACTAAAACATGGGTTTCTCCACATGAAATAGTGAAAGAGCTAATTGAAAATGCCTTTGATGAAGACGCTACAGAGGTGATTGTAACAAGTTTAAAGGATGGATCTCTAGTCATCGAAGACAACGCTGGAATGGATCAAAAGAGTATGGAAAAATTCTTGCTATTGGGATCACCTCATAAGACCCATGATCCGATTTCCCCTAAATTAAAAAGGATTAGGACAGGAAGATATGGTACTGGACGGTTATCCTTTCTTACCTCCTTTGAAAAAATGAAAATAAGAACAAGACGAGATGAGTTTAATTTGTCCCTTGTAATCGACGGTAATACTTTGGACAATCTTTTTTCTGGTAATGCCAGTTTAGAAATGCTAAAGGAATTACCTCTAAGTAGAAATGGGACTGAGTTGTCCTTGATTGGTTCCAAATTAGCTATGGACAACTTTAGATTATCAAAAGAGATTCGTAAACTGGCGATTTTAAGGCAGCCAATGTTCGAAGTATATATCAAAAGTGCCGATAACTTTGTGGAATGGGATTTTAATAATGCACAGCTGATTAAAGCTCCTGATATTCAGGGTCACAGGATACCGGTAGACCTTGATAATGGCTGGATAGTTGGCGAAATGGTTATAGCAAGACGACCACTCTCGGAGGATGAGAAGGGAATAGCCGTCATGGTTGGAAATCACGTCGTGACACGTAGCAACTTTGGGTTTGACACCAAATTCAATCGGGTAACCGGTTATGTTAGATGTGATACGCTAACTTCACGTTTTGCAGATAAATCTGCATTGATCGAGGATGAAGAATACGCGAAATTCAACAAACAAATGAAGACATTCATAATTGATGTAGTCATTCCGGGCTTAACGCAATACGAAGATGTTTTGATCACCAGGGAAGAATCCAAGATCTACAAAGAAATTGATAAGGTCCTCGGACAAGCGATTATTGACAATATAGAGAGCAGAGAGGAAGTACAAGGATATGAGATGGTTGACATCAAGGAAGCTGCTGACGTTGGTTCCGAAGTTGCTGAAGCGTCAAACCTTAAAAAGGACAAAGAGATGACTTCTCATGGTCCGACGGCGTCCAACCAAGAGAACAATGGGAATAATAACATTTTAACAAGTCCTGAACAAAAGAAAAGCTTCGATGAAATCGACAGTTCGCATCAAGATCTACAAAAATCTGAGCCAATGATGCTAAATTATAGTCAATTACAGCAACAACAGCAAACAATTCCAAAAGAGTCATTGCTACCAATGACAGACTCGCGTGCTCAACATGGGCTTCAGAAGGTAGAAGGTTTGGATCCAGCTAATAAAGAACAGCGAGATAGGACAATGATAAAAGTAAGAAAACCTATTATTAAAAAGACATTCGCATTAAAGAAAATTGGTTATAAGGTGATTCCATACGAAGATGAGTCGGATTCTCGCTACAGCTTTACAAATGAAAATGTAGTATTCGTAAACAAAGCAAACTCTACTTATCGTGCAGAAGCATCTCGTGGTGATGAGTTCTTGCTAAGACATATTATTGGCATTGTTGCGGAAGTAATAGCTGAAACAAAACATCCAGAAGGAAAAGATGCTCTAGAATTTCTGAATAGGCTTGTCTCTGAAGCAATAAGAATCCATGACGATTCTGTAATAAAAAAATGATCATCATTCTTAGTATTATTCGATATTGTTGTATTCCTGATAACTCAATTATTAACTGGTCCATATGACTGCACATGGATACGTATGAGATGGATAGCTGAATCTGCATTCTCCTCAATAATAAAGAGAACGTTTGGTGAATATGTGTCATCTGTAAAATGGAACAATATTGTAAATGAACTACTACTACTGAAAGCTTCTATTTACAATATGTTCGTCGATAAGACTGCTGCAGTATAAAATAATTTTCAATCAAATATTCTTTCATGTTCTAGTTGTTCGACAGACCATTATTAACAACAATAATAAATATGGCAGAACCTCATTGATCAAAAATATGAACCAACTGAAATAGCATCAAGACCGATAAATCTTTTTGAAGTAGCTGACAATTAAAAATAGAAAGGACTAAATCTAACTGCTAATGGATATATGCTGAAAATATATGGCGTTTCAATTTATGCCGGGTGCAACAGCTATAGGAATTTCTTATGTTAATGGAGTCATTCTAGCATCGGAAAAACGTGTATCCTATGGAAATTTTGTAGTAAACAAGAATACGAGGAAAACTTTTTCTGTGACAAATCGCGTTGGTGCAGCGTGTGCAGGAATGGTTGCAGATATGCAAGTTTTAGTAAGACAGGTCGGCGCTCTTGCCAAAATTCGAAAATTGGAAACTAGACGCGATGTTGCCCCGAATTCTATTGCAAAGTTAATGTCGGTTATAATGTTTGAAAGAAGGTTCTTTCCATTACTAACGCAGGTTATAGTAGGGGGGATTGATATCAAACCAGAGATCTACACTTTAGATCCATTAGGTTCAGTCCTTCCAGATGAATATGCCTCAGTAGGAACCGGTGCTGAAATGGCGCTGGGTATCTTGGATGACGAATATAAGCCCAACATGCCTGAAGAAAAGGCTAGAGAGATTGCAGTTAAAGCAATCAAATCATCGATACAGAGAGATTCATCTAGTGGCGACGGCATTGATTTATTGTTGATAACAAAGAAGGGACCAAATGAAGAATCTCTAAGATTGTAGATACAAGATGCTTCACTCAGACGGTTAATTAGGCGCCCCCAAACTCTGTATGCACGTGATATCCTGTGAATGTACCCCTTGTGCTCGTTTCAGATTGATAATGATAGAAATGATCATTACTATGGTTTACCGATATTTCGAAATTATTAACTAAGAAATCGAAATTTCTTTGTGGGCCTCCCAAAATTTATCACTTATATAATGTAAATTGTCCACTACATAACCCCTCGAACTGGCTGCAGCAATTTCGCTATCTTCGATTGCTATACCGGTTGCAAGAGTTTTGTTGTATACTTGATCTTTGACAATAACAATGTCACCTTTTTTGAAGTTATCAAGTTTAGTGATTCCTGGTCTCATTACTTTAGCACCGTTACAGACAAATTTTACTGCTCCCATATCCACTACTACCTGGGGAAATTGCATTATAATATTGGGTTCTCCAAGAAATGGCAGTATAATGTCTTGGTTTATCTGAATTGCAGTAAACTTTTCAGATTTTAGAATGCGTTTGCCTTGTTCAATTTCATATGCTTTGAAGGTCTTTACTTTAGGAAGGATCTCATGTGGCCATTTTTTTTTGATTATTTCGATTAGCTCGAAGCTATCTCTTTTAGATAGAACTGATGTTTTCAATACGTCACCTTGTCTATAGCACATGGTAGCTTATAATTTCTAATATGAATTTGAAGAGAGGACATTATACTTTTTGCAAAAATGTTCATCCTGAGTCCATATCCTAATTATTATTCCTCTGTGCAGAATCCTTGCCTTAAGGAGTCCTTTACAAAGCTTTGCCTAAAGGGGCTATTATAAAAATTTATAATTATGGCTAATTTCAAAGCATATAATTCCTCACTGGAAAAGAGATATCAGAAAGATCCGCAGGGTATAGCATGTGTAAATTATTGTGTTATATTCTCCTTATTTGCGTTTTGCGTAAAGACAATCGTGCAATTGAGAAAGCATTAAACACTAAAAATACAAAGCGTCTTGTTATTACTATATTAATAAGCCCTATTAAAAACCTAATAAAGCAAGACGAGGAAGATGCGGATAATGCTATAGCTCAAAAGGATAAGAAAAACAAAAAGGAAAAGGATCATCATCACATGAAAGATAGACACCCATAAGCCTATGGAAATAAACGCCAAGGCAAGGTTATTATTACACTAGTACGGTAATGGACGGAATGATGATATAAGTATTATTAACATAGACTCTGGTAATTCTTCGGGTGATTTAGCCCGCGTGTTAACTTAGGGTGATCATCTGTTAACTTAGGGTGGTGGCAGACCGTTAACTTTAGGATATAAAAATGGGTGTTGATTTGACTCAAGTGGCCTAGGTTAACAGTCATGTACACTACTCTGTGGTTGTTTTTGTAAACTCTATATGATTGCTAAGAGTAATTATTTTTACAACAATCACTTTAGCTTACTTTATCTCAGTTTGGTTTATGAGAGATACTCCTCTTACATCTCTTAGTGACACGGAGAAGAATAATCTCTATTTGTTACTTGACGATAATAATCATTCAGGGTATAGAGCTAAGATAATACTTCTCAAAGATGAAGG
>JAFAQB010000439.1 GCA_019246625.1 Nitrososphaeraceae archaeon | reverse complement strand
TGATGGCTATAGATATGCCCATCCACGTTAGTTGCTGTAAAAGAAACTGTTTGTTATTATTTAAACTCAACTTTGCTCGACTAATATATATATTATAAATATAGGAAATATTAAGAACTTGATTAACGTTGTGAGTTAACATTGTTATTCAATCCATCATACTTGCATAAACGATATTGCAACGCAAGTGACAGATGAAGATGTACAAAGATTAACGGTAGTAGTATCAGCAACGACTGCTTCAAATTCAAGCAAATAAGCAGCAATTTAAAATATTGCAGAGATCTAGTAATTTTGAATAGAACCATCTTTTTTTATAACTAAAATGTTGAACAATGTTGTATAAATCGCCTTGGTAAAAATAGAAAAATTAGAACGTGAAATTGGAATACCATAATCAAGCTCAAATAAATCACAATGAATGGCTCAGCAACAGGAAGCCGCTTGCCTGATGGAGAAGACAAGCCCGAATCCGGTTGTTAAACTCTATTCGATCGTTTTTCAATGAATTTAAATGGTAATGATGTACGCAAGTCTACCATCAAACGTTCAAAACTGTAAGTGGAGTGATTTTATTTCTATTTGAAACATAATCTCGTTGACTTAGTAATTGATGTACGCTGTTATCCTGCATCTAGAGCATGTCTGCAAGCATAGTTATTCATTCATAGAGATATGCTATTGCAGCATATTCTCACTATCCAATAGAAGAGCACAGAAGAGGTTATTCTCAAAATTCTTTTAATAGATGTCATATACAACCATAATAATGGACATATTTCATCACAATAAAAATACCTGTGATCAATGTGGGCAAAAGTTCAAAAGTTATGAAGATTTGATAGATCATGCCAGACACATACATCATCACCCAATTGTGAAATGTCATGATTGTGGCAAAGAATTCGTTCACGAAAAGGATAGATTGCATCATGTGAGAGAAGAGCACGAGAAGAAAGCGGACCAGAGAAGTCATAAATGGGAGCATGCGCATGACAAAAAGACGAGCCCCCAAGAGCAGGTCGATGAATCAACGCACAATTTTGGCGATAATTTTTGAAAAGATGAAATGTTTGTGCAATCAGAATATGCATATTTTGTATATGTTATAAAGAGCTATGATTAGCTCTTGATTGCCATCCTTGCCACGTAACTAGCAAGAGAGAAACACAATGATATGCTTAATGTTGCAAAATTGAGAACGACCCCCCAACGGTTGCAATGCAATCTATGGGATTAACCGGAGTTGTAGAACTGCGAGTGCGAGATAGAAAAAAAGTCTTTCTAATAATGTCAATAACAGTACGTGACTGTAATACTTTGACGATGGACTTATGGCGAACTATCAAGATAGCGGCCGAAATAGCGCAGACATCTTTGTCTACAAAGATGAACAGAAATGGTACATATTTGAATTAATGATGTCATGATTTTAGTAACTACCTGCAATTAAGTTAGAGAACCTTAACTTGCTGTTACTATCTTCAGGGGACGTAAGAGCGTATATAAGTAGTAGTAGTACATGTTTCTCTATACTCAGGAAAATGACGCATTTTCGCTAGCCTCAATAACTCACTCTTATTTGAGGGTGGCTCTACTATAGAGTTCTTCTGTCTGTTCAACTCGACTACTTTCCTGCTCTTTAAATAGGCCAACGTTAACGGGAAATCCTACTCGCTTAAATTGAAGGATCTTTATAGAAATAGAGTGAATTACAATATATTCACCTTATGATGGGAATGCTATTTTGTCTTTCGAGAAATAAGAAGATCAGGCACATGTATTAAGTATATGCCAAGAAATCCTATTACGCCACCTAAAAAAGCAAGGTAGATATTTTGGGGCAGATGACTCGCAAATCCTAATTCTTTTAACATTATTTGGATGACAATTGTTATTAAAATGCTGGAAGAACCTATTGTTGCAGTAAGAGATGCGCCTATTCTGCCCAGGCCGCTAGAATAAGACAAAGATCCAATAAATGGAATTAATGAAAACAGAAGCAAGATGATAACATTAACTATTAATGATGGTTGTCGCGGCAATGAAAGTTCATGCGGAGATGATATCAAAGGAACAGCATTGTAGAAAAATAACCCAAGAACCAGAGTACCCACTAAAAGTAAACCCGATGTAAACATCGATGCCCCTGCTACTTCAATAGAAGAATACTTTAAGATCAGCTTGCTAAGAAAGAGAACACCAATTGCAAAACCAAACGCAGAAAGAATCGCTTCTATATCTCCAAGACTGATTATTGATAATAACGAAGATGATGATGTAAAAGTTGTCTTTATGGCATTGTTATTGTTAACAACAATATCTACATCGCTTGCCAAAGCCATAAAAAATCCCACGAGTCCGATACTGATACCAATAATCTGGAACCTATTCAATCTCTCGTTCAAGAATATTCTAGCTAGAACAACTATAATGACTATTTCAATAGGTCCAGCAATGAGAGCCTCTTTTGATGCACCTATCCGGTTAATGGAATCATACCATGTAAATATTCCTAGCGAAAGTGACGATGATGCCAAGATAAGAATTTTCCACGATTTAGTGAAAAGAATTGGTATCCGTTTGTTCCTTTTAAAGAAGAAAGCCGCCACAATTAACAGCATTATTCCAGCTAAAGTTATGCTTGTAGCTGAAAGAATAATTGGGGAAAATTTTAGGAAGGATGTTGTCAAATATTCGATTATGATAGACTCTACCGAAATGGCAAATGCATAGACAAAAACTACCCAAGACTTTTGAGCTAACAAATATGACAATAAATGATACTGTAGGATTAGTCCTTATAACTGATAGTTCCATTGCATTAAATATACATACATTATTGTTTGAATAAATTATTATAGGATTGAAAGTGGTTTTTCATTTCATGTATCATCACATCACATCACTACCAGTTTTGAATCGAACTATTATAGGATTGAAAGCTAAATTATGTATGTACATACATACATATTCTATTATAGCATGATAGGGTGGTATAAATTCGATACCGCTACGTATTATTACCAATTAGCTGAAACTGGATGATGATAATCTATCACATTAGCTATTTTATTATTTTAGCTATAAGATATTATGTTCTGAAATGCGGTCATATACAAACTGGCTCCGGATACAGAGGAGTTTTTTTGTCAAAGAATCATTTGTTCAAAAACTTAGACTATTAAAATTAGCAGCAGCAATTCCAATCGTAATTTCGATTATTCGGTTGGTTTCAAAGAGTGGATAATTGAAAATAATATCTGAAAGAAGTGCACCCAATCATTCTTGGGTGATTCTCATGTTAAAAGCAGCGCCTTACTTCAAAACTTTTATTGCGTCTGCATATCCAGCTCCGATTAATTGCTTTATCGTACGTGCAGAATAGTCAAAGAGTTTACTAGAAATATCATTGTCAGCATTATCTGTTCTTTCTATTCGGACTACATTTATATCAAATCTTCCTTGTATTAGATCTTGGTATATTCTGTTGTCTCCATTACGATGACTGCTTTTTGCTGGAGTTTTGTAGATACTTTCAAGTTTGGTCCTTAAATTTTTCTTTTTATTTCCATCTGTAATTCCATCTATCGCTTCATCTGCTAGTCCTTTCAGTTTAGAAACAAATCCTATGTAATCAGACACAATATCTGCTACTTTCTCATCGTAATCAGTCTTGTCGCTTAACAGCAAATCATAGTTCCTGTCCATAACACTATCATGATCCATTGGAATAATTTCTTCCTTTGTAGGCCATACATCAACAATATATACTTCTAAATTTGGAATTATTGCATCGTCTTTTCCTTTACCTTTTACATCTAACCAATAATCTTTGTGTGATTGTATTAGTTCTCTCAATGGAGTATTGCTTGCTATACCTCCATCCCAAAAGTAACGTTGAACATTTTCTTCTCTATTATTTCCTTGATTGTCTACTATTAATCTATTTGCCATTATCTTTGAATAATCGTAGTTTATAGGCACCGAACCACTTGCTATGGCATAGTCTGATATAATGCCATCATCATAAGGTATAGTAAATTCATGTTCTGTCTTGTTATCGTTATTACCATTGCTATTTAATTTGGTATTATATTCTTCCCCATATTCAGACTTCCTGCTACCGTCAACCCTCGGATAGCTATCAAAGGTTACTACAGCTCCTTCTAACACATCTACAGTAACTAAGAGAAGTCTAGGTTGATTTAGATCAGAACTTGTTGATACTGGGAAGTTTGCATATCTTTCCAGGCTATCTTTTAGTGGTCTATTGCTATATACCGGCCATATATTTTGAGGATCAAAGAATTTAGTATCTGGTATTGGAAGTAAAGGGAAAAATACGTTTTGGACTCCAGTAAACATGAATTGCTTTGCAGAATAATACCTTCTGGCAGCCTCTTCTGTAGCAGCGGTGGGATCAGCGATATGCAAGTTATTCCACCACGTGCCGAATCCAGGAATATTCTGTATGTATGGATCCGTAGACACATAATCCCAAAACTCATTTAACCTATTTGCTGCATAGTCCCATCCTTTTTCAACAGCATTGCTAACTAATATGGCTGCATTCATAGCGCCACTAGATGTACCTGCAACTATATCAAATAACGGTCTGCCATCTCTATTGGCACTGATTTTTTCATATAATGCTTGGAACACTCCTGTATCGTATGCTCCAAGGGCACCTCCACCCTGAAGAACCAAAGCTCTTTGTATTTTAGGAACATTATTATCTTTTGACATCTTTATTCAGGATAAGTTCCACCCTTCTTTAATATTAGTAATGCAGCAATTGTAGAAATAATAACGATTAATTAGAAAAAATATCCTGAGGTATGGGTGTACCGGAGGTAACTTGATTATCGTAACGATGCCAAGAACCTAGACCAACTTGTATCGTTATTTGGTACCCTGGAGCCAAGATTAATTTATGCATGCTAATATTATATTTTGAACTCAATAGCCCCCTTTTTTTCATTGTGTTTATTACAAAGTTAATATCTTCTATTGTGAGCTTATTTTCGACTGCTAGTTTTATCTCATCGGGGAACAAGTAGTGGCAGCAGCATCATGATATATGAATGACGATGATTGTTCTTGTGCATTTGGATTTTCTGCTGTCGTTGCTGTTTTTATGTCTATGCCAAACTTGTCTATACCAAAGTCGATTTCGTCTTGAGCTAGAGTAGAGGAAGAAGATGATTGTTCGCTCTTTCCCCTAATCCGCTGCTATGACATGCCCAAAGTCCTGTTCATATCATGGCTAGCGTATAGTCTGGGTGTAGACCCTAATAGCAATCTATTATAGATGTGTGCTAAGGCAGTTTCGCATCTATCACAGGCCTTGTTCTTTCCACCACCGCGAATTCTACTAAGCATGAGGCAATCCATATAATGGATATCACGCTATGGTATAAAGACAATTCTGATTCTATTAACATCTAGAAACATTAATCTAAGCAAGACTGACCATCGATCGTGTTTTCTACTACATGTTAGCGTTTGTGTGTGTCTCGTGAATCGTTATAGTAAATAATGCAGCATTTTTTGCAGCAAATTCTGCAATGCGTAAACTCTCATTGTCGCTTCCAATTATTATTACATCATTCTCCTCTGGCTTCAGTTTCTCAATCAGCAGATTAGTGACATGTGGTTCTTCTTCTTGTAAGAAATTATTGTTATTGTTGCCATATGCTCCTGGCATGGTAATTTTATTGTCTTTGTATATCATGGTAGTAGCACCCAATGCTCCCATTTTTATTGCAGCGTCTCTTTGCTCTAAACCTGACTTGATAGCAAAAGCATAATTTCTCAGTAAAACCACATAATTGAATTTTCCTAATGCAATAGAACATTTAGAGATAATGGTTTCAGATGGCATTGAATGTAACAATTCCGATGAGAGTGCTTTTCCTTTTTCTGTTAACCGAGTTCCGCCGTTTGTCGATTTAACTAGATTCTGCATCTTCAAGTGTTTGAGCAGAGTTCTCACAGAACCTTCACCAAGAGCCAATTCTTGGCATAACAATGTCCTACTTACATGTTCATTCTTATCCAAAAGCTGAAACACCTTAAAAATATGAACTAATTCAAAAGAAAGCATTCTACTTGGAGCATATCTACTTGCAATTTTTGTCAATGCTTTGACATATGTATGCATATCTTTATTGCACTATCGTATGACAGCTTAATTGACAAGAGTTCAAATTGCAATTAATTGTATTCGCTATACGGATGAGCATAGAGTTGGATAAACTAACCTATCACTTATATACAATGACATTATGAAAGATAGGGATCACAAATGTCAGTCATAATAAAGCAGATTGCTAAGGAAAGTAGCGACATACCGAAACTAGCCATAGGAATACTAGCTGCAATTTTTGTGCTTAGCATGTTCATAGTAGGATACGACCAGGGCCAGTTGGTGCAAGCATTAGCAGCACCCATGGGCATTCATT
>JAFAQB010000426.1 GCA_019246625.1 Nitrososphaeraceae archaeon | reverse complement strand
GGAAATTCAGCGAACAAAATAATTGAAATTCTCGAAGAGCAACCAGTTGTGCCACTAAGATCAAAAACTTATTCTTAATTCTTAATCGTAGTTAAAACATCATCATTTATCTTTATTTTGTTTTAAATAAACCTGACTACAATAGGTCTTGAATAGAGTAGGATAGAATAGAACAGAATATCTTGGGACTAGATTAAATATAGAAGTCTACCCATTTTTGTCCCTTTTCAAATTCTTTTCTTTTACTCCAAAGTACTAATGCTTGCATAGTAAACATGGTACACCAGCTACATGCAGTGTCTAGAGAAAGATGGTATTTTACTCCTCCCTTATCCTCTCCCCATGATATACAAAAATCTAAGAGTCTTGAATACAGTTTCTCAATAACATCTTTTACTTGGTGTAGGTCTTCTTCTAACCGTGAGTAACATAGAATTAGCAGTCGTAGAAGTTGAGCCATACAATCGGATTGCTCTATTGATTTTTCTCCTATCAGCCTTGGCAACCCGCCAGTTGATGGATCTACTTGGCTTGCTGCCCATTTGATACCCTTAAGTCCTGCTGTAAAATAACCCTCGTTACGCTGCCTGATCCCGGAGTAGATAAGACCTTCGCAGGCATACAAATGAGGGTGCAGATAGGTTACAGTATCTAAGTTAGGGTTAGTTACGATTCGACCATTAGGTTTCTGTAATTTTTGGGCATATTCGCAAAGAGAACCGGAGACTTTGGAATAAAGATCATTATTTGTTAGAAGTGACAAGTCCAACAACGCTAATGATAGTTTACAATGGTATGCACCAGAAATGGCTGACCATTTAATTTCATCAGTACGGTTATGAGGACTAGTGTTATTGTGTATAGGCTTGTACGAATTATCTAGGAGGGCGATTAATTTTGATCCGTCAAAAAATCTTTCAATTAAGGATTTTGCCATCTTCTCTACATATTTCAGAAGGTTTGGATCCCTTGTAACCTTATAAAGATTCAATAATCCTATCATGATCATTCCATTATCGAATGCATAAATTTGATTCGATAAGTTTCCTTTTTGATTAAAGTTATCAGTTTCTATACTTCCTGCAGATAATAGGTATGATGAGGAGTTACGCATACTTTCTACTATCCAATTTGCTGAGTCTTTGGCAGCCTGAAGGGATTCATATTCGCCTAACTCTGAATATATATACAAGAATGATGTTATTGCATAACCTGTTATCTCGTTATATATGAATGGATATGATGATGGATTTAGATTTTTCCAACCATATACTGCTCCTCTTTTAGGACCATTTTTTATTGTAATACCCGAGTGAAGCAGCCACTTCACATTGTCATTGAGAATTTTGAGAGATCCTGGATCGACGTTCATTAGAAAAATATAATGTTTGTTTGTTTGTTATAATTCTACCTAATAAAATATGTAGACAATCCATTTTCAAAATAACACTTATTAAATCCACCTTTAATTGGTTGTCTTACTTTGTAGATGGGCTGTTAACCTTCAAGCTATAATCTACTGATAGGTGTATTATCTATGTATTATCTATGCACTCCATGGTTATCTATATGAATATAATAGGGTTTACGTCCATAAACAATCAGTTATGGTCTATAATGATGCTCACCTATTATAATTCTAGACCTATTAGTCTTGTAGCTAAACCATAATCACGCCATATTGCTATACATAAACCATACATAAATGAGTTCGAAATATTCTGGTTATCCTGCTGTCAACAGATTCATGGTTGTTGCATAGCAAGTGTAAAAGACAGACATGTATGAAATATGAACAGAAATTGTTAATATTATTTTGTACTTTATTTATATATGAGATACAAATGCGATTCATTATGCCTTCCTAACAATAGTGTAACGGCATTCAACATCATAGTGACATAAATTGTAGATAACAGAAACTGCTGTCAATATGAACTTTGTACTCTAGTGTGTGCAATTATGTCCAGATAGCTAACTAATAAAGGAGGTGGTGAAAATAAAAGCTGAAATATCTATCTATAATAGATATAGAAAGAGAAATCTGCTGAACAGCTCGTATAAATACTTAAGATATGCCCATTCAACAATCAAGACCTTACAGGTCAGGCATATCAAAGGGTTAACTAGCCGTCGATATGAGATTAGATCATTATTTTTACATGTCTTTTAATAATACATATAACATTCATAACGATTATTAAAGGAACCAGAATAGAAATAGCTATCCAAATTTTAGAAGAAACCGCATGGACAAAAACATATTTATGCTTTATAAACAAATAGAAAAAGAATCCTATGACATAGTTGGGATCGAATGCACAGAAGGGTGGAGATTTTATCCATGAACCTCGCCAGTATGATTATACTAATTTTCGCTGCATTTACAACAGCGATATTTTTGCTTTTAGATTTTTTGCTAATGTATTTATCAGCGATAATCTTTATGCAAAATCCAAGATTAGAAGATGTATCTAATGATGAAAAAGAACTCGTACCTGACTTTAAACTTCCAATCATATCTATACTATTGCCTGTCTACAGAGAAGAGATAACGCTTCCATATCTAATAGAAAGCATAGCTAACTCAGATTATCCAAAGGACAAACTAGATATCAGAATCTTAGTGGAGCATGATGACCATCCCACCATAAAAACCATAATGTCGCTACCATATAAAGCTGGTCAAACTGATGATAGTGGTATTAAATACAATCTATTTGGTCTTCCCAAGACAATTAGAGTTTGGAGAGGAATAGATATACAGATAGATTATATCTACTTAAATCCACCTGGAGCACGAACAAAGCCAAATTCGCTTAATAAGGGGTTATCTAATGCGAGAGGTAGTATTGTCACTATATATGATGCTGAAGATAGACCTGAACCTGATCAGTTGAGAAAGGTGGCAGTGTATATGCTAAAACATCCTGAAGTAGCATGCGCCCAGGCTCGTCTGTCTTGCTATAACTCTGATCAATCGCTTCTTACCAAGCTTTTCAGCATAGAATATATCGAACATTTTCTTATTCTTTTACCAGCATTATATTCGTTAAAAAAGGTCGTCCTTTTAGGTGGAACGAGCAACTTTATTCGTATAGAAGTAATAAGGAATTTGAAAGGCTGGAAAACTGACAACGTTACAGAAGACGCGGATTTGGGAGTTCGGCTAGCTAGGTTAGGATATAATGTAGTGCCTATCAATTCAACAACATGGGAAGAGGCAACTCCAAAACTTTATCCATGGATAAGACAGAGAACAAGATGGAATAAAGGCTTTTTATATACATGGAGTAAACATTTCAAAAATCCAATGAGGCTCATACATGATATCGGTTTTAGTTCAACATTATTTCTATTTTATTATTTGATTGCT
Organism: Nitrososphaeraceae archaeon; assembly: GCA_019246625.1. Taxonomy (GTDB): domain Archaea; phylum Thermoproteota; class Nitrososphaeria; order Nitrososphaerales; family Nitrososphaeraceae; genus Nitrososphaera_A. The sequence continues at coordinate 4,159 of JAFAQB010000426.1, read as the reverse complement.
CCCCTAACATATTTTATTTCTATAATAGGATGGATTTTATTTATAGCTTATTGGATTAATTTTGTTGGAATACTTTCGACGGAACCATTAGCAGGATGGATCCAAGATGCATATACTGCAAACAGTTTAGTTTTTTATGCTTCGATCTTGTCATTTATTTTTGGAATTGTATATGATCCATTCGTTGCAGCTGAAGCATTATTCAAACAAGGAGATTCATATTCCTTAAAAAAAGTCAAGTATGTCTTTTTGATGCCTTTTTATCTATATTTACAGATCTTGCCGAGTATACTGGCAATCATTGAATTGTTCATTAAACCAAAACATTGGCGCAAGACATACCATGGCTTTTCTGTTAAGACCAACGAAGAGGAAGAACATCCTTATGACAAATATATCTAAGTTTGAGATCACGCTTCCCAAAGGATATGTCAATGTCTTCAAATATCCAGAACTCTCAATAGTCCTTGCAACAATAATTACTAATGCTATATGTTCATACATACTATTTACACGAGATCCAAATTCTTTTCTGTATTATGGAGATGCAGTATCACACTTAGTAATAGCCAGAACGATTTTTGATTCAATACTACCAGGACTTGCACAACTTGGGACCACCTGGCTACCGATAACCCATATTATGCTATTGCCGTTTGTTACAAACGACTTTTTATTTCATACAGGATTAGCTGGGGCTATTGTGAGCACAGGATGCTCTGCAATAACAAATCTCGCTTTATATAGAATAGTAAAAATGCAATTTAGCTCTGCTCATCTAGGCCTGTTAGCCTCAGCACTATACTTGATGAATCCTTCTGTCATATATATGGAAATAACTCCTATGATGGAAGCGCCTTTTATGATGTTCTTTATGGTTTCTGTGTATTATTTACAGAAATGGTGGTATTATTACCATAATAATATTTGGAAACAATATCGAACTCTCATAAAATGTGCCTTAGCTATTTCAGCAGCTACTTTGACACGCTATGAAGGGTGGATTCTTCCTTTTGGAATTATGCTTAGTGTGTTTATTGTTATGATGATAACAAAGCGTGAAGTATGGCGATACAGAGTTGAAGCAATCATGACGTTTGTTGGTTCATGCAGTTTTGCAGGTATCATTATATGGATAGTGTGGAACTTTGTAACAGAAAAAGATCCTTTATACTTTGCCACTGCTGCTAGCAGTTCTACCTATCCATTTGCTTATTTTTTTAAATCAGACCCCATTAAATCATTTTCAATAATCTTTGAAGTTGCAAAAGCAATGTATGGTCTGCCAGTACTGATTCTTGCTGGCCTTGGTATTGCATCATATCTATATATGAATAAAAGTAGCAAATTATTTCCATTTAGTCTTTTGACCTTGGTTGTACTTATGATGCCAATACTATTTGAGTTTATAGCTATGGTTCAGGGATCCTTGGAGATATATCCAACTAACACAGAAGGATCCTGGTATAACGGAAGATACCTCATATTTTTAGCACCTTTTCTGATTTTCGTGTCTGTGTCATTAGTAAAGATTATAATAAATAAGAGAAAAAAAATGCTTACTATAATAGCTGTTGCTCTCGTAATCGAATCATGGATGTTTGCTATTTTAATCCAGAATTTAGATAGAATAAAGGTTGTTGCTATGAATGACGCCTTTTCAGAATTGCAATTCACAAAAGAATCTCAGATGTCTATTGATACCAGTAATGCACTAAAGCAATTATATGTCGGAGGCAATATCTTACTTTTCACAGAGTCGCAGCAAGGTCATCTGATAATGCTTAACAGCAATCTACCGCTAAAAGATTTTATTGATATAGGAAGTGGTATGTATTGGGATATTTCAAAGGATAATCCTTGGATTTATGGCGATTATATAGTTTTAAATGAATATCCATCGTCAGAAGATAAATCTGACCTGACTTACAAGGCTTATTCTCAATGGCTAACATCAAAATATGATGATCTACTAACCAAATCGGTATCTATTGGAAATGTATTATATTCTCCATATCATATTGTTTATGACAATGGGTTTTATGTGATATTAAAGAGATCCTATAGATGAATAATGTTTCTGTAACATTATTTGGTTGTTAGAACTTACTAGCATATGGATTTCAAGATACAAGATATTTCATTCTACCGTCAAAGTTGCTTTATTATTCAAACCTTCATACTCGGGAGATCTTGAAGACGAGATATGTACTATGACAGTATATGGCAATCTTCGAGTTCTTAGCCAAGATCATTCAAGCATATAGAAAAATAATTGCCATCCTTTTATCATCACAGAATCAAAATAGCATTATGAAAAATAAAAATATGGAATTATGAACAATGTATCAGACTTTATAATTCCCAAGATTCTCTATCTTAAGTGGTTTTATCATAGCTAACTCAAAATGTAGCTTCAAATACTTTCGAAGAATATTGCAAAGGGATCTTTTATGTTGCTTCCAATTCCTTCCGTATATTATATACTCGTCCACTATAACCTCAAAACTCCTATAGCAATAATTGTTTTGGAAACTTCGAGAACAAGTTACTTACTAGTCAACCATGATATGCTGATATGTATACTTGATTTGCAATTCCTTGTCTATAGGCTTGCAGATTTTGTGGAGTTACATTGATTCTACCATCAGGAACATTGTCTTCAGGATGGCCTGGAACAACAGCCTCATTCCAAACCTGAACTAACTTTATCCTTGGATACTCTTTTGGGATTGTAGTTAATGTGTTTATTGTATCAGTAGGATCACCAATACCCCATTCGAAAATACCCAATGGTTTTGTACTAGTTATTGCAGCAAGTCTATCATAAGCACCAGCTTCTAGAGATTTAATACATCCATGAGCTAGTCCCCCAGGTGCTCCGTAACAACTTGTTCCAACCCAATCTATGTAATTGTCTCCAGGATACCAGTTTTTACCATTAGCATTATCTGTTGTGTCTAAGTGTAAAGCGAATTTGACATTAGTAGCTCCGACATTTCTGAAAATATTTATTATATGTTTGTATGCAGATACAAAGGCAGCAGGGCCTTCTTGACTCCAAGGAAACCAATTCCCGTTAATTTCAACTCCATATTCAATCATCAACGGAGATCCGAAATTCTTTGCTGCTTGTGCATATGCTGTTAGTGCACTATCAACTTTACCAGCTGCGATATCTGCATTAGTCACATATATGTCAGATAGTCTGTCCGACTCTGTCTTCCAGTTTTGCATTCTTATAAAAGGAATAGCACCAGTATTCCTGATGGAAATAGCTCTATCTAGAGGGAAATTTATTCCATTAAACCAATTGTCGCTGAAATATACAATACCAATCTTTTTTCCAGCCAGATTATTGAATTGATTTATCAGTTGTGTCGATACAGTCTCTGATCCTGTGTAGTCTACCATAGCCCCGTGAATTACCCCTTTGTTAAATAAAGAGGTGTTTATTGTGATACTTACCACACCTTTAGTACTTGATGCGCCACCCTTATCCCTGGCGATATAAGTAAATCCATCAGAACCACTATAATTGTTGTCTGGGATATATCTTATTTGATTAGAAGAGGAACCTGGCGTTAGACTCCCATGCTGCGGATTATCGACAACAAAAAATGTCAATGTGTTGCCTGTGCTATCTCCTGTACGTGTATCATTACCTGTCAGTATAATATCAACAGGGGTATTTTGAGCTGTTGTAATGCCTTTGTCATCAACTTTAGGTTGAGGGCCTGGTGATGGTGGTGGTAATACATCACTCTTTATTGCAACTTTTTCAACAGCGCTATCAGATAACCCTGATGTATCTGTAACCGTCAATTTGAACAACAACATGGTACCATTTGATAAATTGGAAGGAGCAGTAAATGTAGCTCTAGCTGTATTAACACCAGTTAGCACAACAGGAGGACCAGCAGTTTGTGTCCATGCAAATGTCAGCCGGTCACCATCAGGATCATAGCTTGCACTACCATCTAGAGTAACAGGTGAGCCTTTACTTACAATTTGATCTTGAGCAACAACAGCAGTAGGTGGTGTTGGAGATGGGGTTGGAGATGGGGTTGGAGATGGGGTTGGAGATGGGGTTGGGGTTGGAGATGGGGTTGGAGATGGGGTTGGAGATGGGGTTGGAGATGGGGTTGGAGATGGGTTA
>JAFAQB010000382.1 GCA_019246625.1 Nitrososphaeraceae archaeon | reverse complement strand
AGGTGCCACTTTTTACTTTAGCCTTCCATTAATTAAGAAACAGAAGCATCAGCCAAGTTTCAAGGAAGAAGTTAGTTATCAACAGTAACATCAACTGTATTGTAATAATTTTCCTTGTTGTTTTAACATTTAAGGCTTTCGTCGTGCATGAAGTCCTTTCTAATTCACTTAGCTAATCCTCAACAATGTCTTTCATATCAACAAATAGATTTAACCAATTAACTATGTGTTGTAACTTACAGTTATCTTTTTTTCTGTGGTATGCTGTTGTTTATCAAGAGATATTCGAAAATGAGAAAACGAATGAATCCATCTCGATTTTTTCAATCTGTTTTACGTCTTAAATGCGTAAAAAGGGCTGGCTGGGTTTCAAAAGTTAGAGTAAATGATCCTGAATCAGTTGCGGATCACAGTTATTCTATGTGTGCTATAAGTATGGTTTTATCAGATATGCTGGGGTTGGATACAGAAAAGGTCATGAAAATGGTAATTCTTCATGATTTAGCTGAATCCATAACAGGAGATTACATTCCTGGTGAGATTAGTAAAAAACATAAATTATTACAAGAAAAGAGAGCAATAAATTCTATATTATATTGCTTACCTGTGGATATTCGTTCAGGTTATAAAACAATATGGCAAGAATATATATTAAACAAAACAGATATTGCTCACTTTGTTCATAAAATAGATAAGTTTGAAATGATGCTACAGGCTAAGCAGTATGTTAAACAAGGTTATTCTTATAAATTACTTGTTGAGTTTTTTAATTCCAGTGATAAGTATCTAAGTATTGACGGGAGCAAATTTCTAAATCTGCAAGAACTCTTGCATACTCTTGAAAATTAAAAGTTATTGACTACAAAGGACGATCTTTGCTAGTTAGGATGCTTACTTTATTTTAGTTAACACCTTGCAATATCCAAGGCAGTCATGACACTGAACCCAGCTTTAGGAATTCCTTATATATGTGCCTTATAGGAGTATAACATCTTCCAACGATTAGAAATATACCTGATGAATCATAGGATGGGATCTTTGTGTCTTTGTAAGTCCTCTTGGAGTGTCAATCCATTCCATTCAAATCGAACATTTGCCACAATATGGCCATGTGCAGTTACCAGCAATTGGAAATCAGGGTCATTATGTCCATAGCAGGCTTAGATATCAATTGGTGGTGCAGAGACAATAACTGGCTCCTGACATTTTCACTTCGATATGAAGTCTGTATTCTAGATAATATCTAATATGAATGGTAGTCTGCTTTATGATCTTTTAATTCTTTGAAATTTTTGAAAAATCTGTTACTGCACTTTACGCATTTCCAACGTTTTCCATTATTATTATGGAAGCCAGTTTTATTATTATAGCTAATAGGATTATAGTGTGTTTTAAATTTTAGCGTAGTTATTACATTATATGTTCTTTCTTGAGAGCTTATTTTAGCCATTTTGTGTTGATCTATGTTTTGTATAACCTCTTTAACGTCTTCTGCTGCAATACATCTCTTATGACTTTTCTCTTTTTTACCAATTCGTTCTGGTTAATATTATTACCAAATGACATTCGAACATAATAATGCTTTATATTTTAAAAAAAGTTTCTAAGTGAACTAATAACGCTTTATGATCACGATATAGTGTAAGTGATTGCATACGGCAACTTGCTTTACCTTATGTAGGCTTTGTTAGGGATTCATGGCTGATGATCTTTTATTGCTGGGCAACAATATACGAGAAAATAGTTGGCTATGTTATTTATATTTGGGTATTTGAATATTGATACGATATTATGGCGTGGAAAAATAGTAACATAATTCCTCACTTTACACATGTTGAAAATACAAGTAAATATTCATTATAAATTAGAGGATATTTATATATAGTATACATCGTTAGATACTGACTAAGATCCCAAAAGAATCCATGCTGATCAGTAACAAACAGCTCAGGTTCTTCCAGAGTAGCAAAGTAGCACTCATAGCATTTTGTCCATCTTTTTAGGTTCGCCTTGCCTTCCGCCCGCTCACATGTAAATGGAGCATAAGCAGCAGCAACTTATTATCAAATATCATTATTGTGGTGACTTTGAATGATATGTCTTTGCGGCCTGTACAAAAGTTGATCGTTTAAAAGCTAATAATATAAAAACGATTTATATGTGAGAGTGAACAATTTTTGATGAGAATATATTCTGATGGAGAGAATCGAGCTAGATAGAGATGTCCGATATATTGATGGGAATGGAAATCTGCTCCGGAGTAGAACGGAATTTGCTGTCACAAAGATGTTGTCATTTTTAGGACAAAGCTATGAATATAATGCTAAGGTACACTTTAAAGATAATACTTTTGTAACAATTGATTTTAAAACTCATGATAAATATATAGAAGTTATTGATTCTGAAGATGAAATTGAGAAATTCAAAATGGTACAAAGAAAGCTGCCGGAAGTTAACATCATCGCTCTTGGTCACTCAAAGTATGCAGCCAAAGTAAAAGAACTTGATTCACTATTCTTCTTTAATTCTGGCGAAATACAAACTGGTTCTATATTTATAGAAGATCCGTCACTTGCTTTTGATTATGCACATATTTTACCGTTGGTAGAAAAGTGTTCTATTTTACATGGACATACATCTAGTGTTATAGTTGAAGTAATTGGAGAAATGAAGAATAACCTTGTAATTGACTTCGGTGAAGCCAAAAGAATAATCAAAGAGGCATTGAAGAATATTGACCATAAATTCTTTATTAATAAAAAATATTTGCAGAGAGAAGACGACGCTCACTATTATATAGTCTTTGAAGGACCAAAAGGATATTTCAATTTGCAGTTACCCAAATTGACGACTTTTCTCCTACCAGGAGAAGCTACTGTAGAAACCTTATCAACAGAAATAATAAAGTTGCTTGCACCAAAAATGCCAGCAAATGTTGTGGCATTGGGTGTCTATGTATATGAGGGTGTAAACAAAGGGGCACACATAATTGCAGAAATAAAAAAAGGATAGTAATGATAAAAGAAACGAAAGCACTTGTACTGCTCTCTGGTGGGATAGATTCTGCTACCTGTCTTTATTGGACAAAAAAGAAATTTTCAAAGGTTTTCGCTATAACTTTCAATTATTATGACAGAATTGAAAAGGAAAAGAAGGCTGCAGCTGACTTAGCGAAAAGATCAGGGATTGCAAATTTTTTGGAGATTAACGTTCCCTTTATTAAAGAATATTCTGATTTTTACAATGGTCGTAACTGCTATGAGGCTAAAGATGATAACAGATTGTCATCATATATTCCTGCAAGGAATCTAATATTTTATTCTATAAGTGCACATTATGCAGAATTTCTTGATATTAAATGGATTATAGGGGGTCACAATAGCCATGACGCAAAATTCTATAAAGATGCTACAAAAGATTACATACAAAATATAAATTCACTATTAAAACAGGGACGTTTAATTCGCAGTAATGAGCCATGTACAGTAGTGCTTCCGCTGGCTGAAATGGATAGAAGAAAAATAATCAATCTTGCAGTTCAACTAAAGGTACCTCTTGAATTAACGTGGAGCTGCCATCTGAAAGGAGAGTCGCATTGTAGACAATGTTACTCGTGTCTACAGAGGATTGAAGCCTTCGACTCCTTGGGTATAAAAGACCCTGTTTTACATTAGATGTATTTTATCCATTTGGCATTATTATCATTGGTCACTCATTGAATAAGAAAGCATTAACCAAGATACAGCACTAATTTTTAAAATAAAGTTGTATTTGCGCTGTCATTAGTAACCTTGCTCGACCGTAGTATCATTTACGTTGCCTTGACTTCCATTTTTTTCCACATTTTCGTTTGTGATGAATTTTTGTTGATATCACCTTTGGAGTGAGCCATTGACTCATATGATATATCATAAGCCAATTACTTTTTGTAAAAATAGAATAGTAATGATCGAAGGTGGTATTAATGCTATCCACATAGAATTTGCAGCGTATTCTCTAAATATCCCTGATGTAAAAACTACCAATATCAAAAAAATAGATACACTCATTGTAAATAAGAAGAACAATGCAACCAATACAACTATGAGAATAGGCAACAACACTAATCGGTCCCTCATTGTTATATTACATGATAAATAATATACTAACGTTAATAACCTTATAATTATGCCATTAAATAAAATAGAAAATGGAGCCAAAAATCGCTGCTAAATCGTGGAACCCTACTCTGGAAAAGATCATTTTGAAAAAATGGGATAATAGCGATGTTTATAGGTTTTCAATATTCAAGCAGAAAAAGGCTTTTGTAATTGATACTCCACCTCCATACCCTTCTGGGAGGCCATGGCATATTGGAGCTGCAGCTCACTATGCACAAATAGATATGATTGCAAGAACTGCCAGGATGATGAAATACAATGTCATGTTTCCTATAGGCATTGATAGGAATGGATTGCCAGTAGAGATTTACACAGAAAAGAAATATAAAATTAGGATGCGCCAGACGGACAGAGAAAAATTTCTTGACCTTTGTAGGGTTGCTTTAGATGATCTCGAATCGGAAATGATTGAGATAATGAAAAGCATGGGCATAAGCGGTAACTTTGGAGAATATTACCGCACTGATTCAGACGAATTTAGATCTTTAACACAGGATACGTTTATTGATTTGTGGAATCGGGATCTAGTATATCTTGCAAATAGGCCAAACAATTATTGTTTCGATTGTGGAACGACAATAGCAGATCAGGAAATCATTTACAGTGAAATTCTAACAAAGTTAGTTTATATATCTTTCAAGATTCAAGGAACTAACAGTAATATTATTATTGCTTCCACTAGACCTGAATTACTTTTTGCATGTCAAGCAATTATCGTTAATCCAAAAGATGAACGTTACATAGATATACAAGGCAAGTTTGCCATAGTTCCAATATTCAACAGAGAAGTCAAAATCCTACCACATCCATCAGCAAAACCTGAATTTGGTTCAGGAGCAGTGATGGTGTGTAGCTATGGTGACCAAAACGATGTACAAATATTTAGACAGATTGGGTTGGAAGAAATTGTAGCTTTAAATAAAAATGGAGTAACTACTGCAGCCGCCGGTCCATATGCTGGCCTTCATGTAAACCAAGCAAAAATGAAGATAATTGAAGACTTGAAGAGTTCTGGTTTTATCGAAAAGGAAGAAAATATCATGCATAGAACTCCGTTATGTGAAAGGAGTAAAACCCCAGTAGAAATAATACCATTACAAGATTATTATGTAAAACAGCTCAATTATATTCCAGATTTAAGAAATCTTGCGATGAAAATTAAATTCCATCCTGAAATGCATAGGCAAATTTTACTTAACTGGTTGGATTCGGTAGCAATAGATTGGCCAGTTTCGAGAAGGCGGTTTTACGGTACTGAAATTCCAATATGGTATTGTAATAGATGTCAAACACCGAACCTTCCAACACCAGGAAAGTATTATCGTCCATGGAAAGAAAAACCGCCATTTGAAAAATGTAAGAAATGCAGCGGTAATGAGTTTACTGGTGAGGAGAGAACATTTGATACTTGGATGGATTCTAGCATCACGCCCCTATTTATTACAAAATATGAAAAGGACCAAGAATTGCATAGCTACAGTTACCCGACACAAATAAGGCCTCAGGGAAAAGACATCGTAAGAACCTGGCTTTATTATACAATGCTGCGATGTTTCCAGCTGACAGGTCAACAGCCATGGTCAGATGTCTGGGTCATGGGATACGGTATAGATGAGAAGGGCGAAAAAATGAGCAAAAGTAAAGGAAATGTAATTGATCCGTTTCCAATTATTCATCAATATGGTGCAGATACCTTTCGGTTTTGGTCCGCAAGCGAAGGAAATCTGGGTTATGACTTCCGATGTTCTGAACAGAGAATCACAAGTGCACAGAAATTCTTATCCAAGTTATGGAATATTGCCAGATTTATTTCTTCATTTGATGTCATATTAGATCCTCCGAGTCACATAGATTCATCAGATAAATGGATAATAGCAGAATTATCAAAATTAACTGAAGAATGCAGAAAGGGCTTTGATAACTTTAACTTCTTTATTCCTGCAAATGCAATTAGAGAATTTACATGGAATGTATTTGCTTCTCATTATATGGAAATGGTGAAAGGTCGCACTTATGATGCAACAAGTGAAATTGGACAGAGATCTGCTGTATATACTTTGCATACATCTCTTTCAACAATCTTACTATTACTAGCACCTATATGCCCATTTATTACTGAAGAGCTATGGACAACCATGTATTCCACTAAGAGTATTCATCAACAGCATATGCCTCAATCGCAAAATTGCTATAAAGAGATGACAAAGTATACCAGACCCATAATAGATTTTAACTCAATGGTCTGGAACAAGAAAAAGCAAACTATTTCAAAGGAAACTGGAAAACCACTCTCGCTCAAGGATTTCGTAGACATAGATGTTCCAGCTGATTTAGGGTTATTCAAAAATGACCTTCAAATAATGCACAATTTGAAAAAATGAAACATCTGGATGATTTAATTTTTGAAATATATATTTCGGGTTTTTCGATCAGGAGAAAATGATACACCCCCCATCTTTGTGGATTTGCCTCTTTTCCTCGGAACGTCTTATTGCTTCTTCCTAAATTATTATTATTTCTGTATGCGATCAGCCTTCTCCAATTTGTTATAACAGTAAATAAATTAACCTGTTAGCTGACCTCGTTAAGCAATATTTACATTATCCAGTCAATAGGCTATGGATGGATGGATGGATGTATGGATGAGATCAATGGAACAAACGATCTTAATGCATTCTGATATTCTGAACAAAACCGGGAATGATGTAACAACATATGGATTACAAATGGATAACCCTAAGTAACACAACTATTGGAACGTTAATGGCGTCACTTGATAGAAATATAGTTCTCATAGCATTACCTACAATTGCTTTAGATCTTCATACATCCTTCTTTACACTGATGTGGATAGTTCTTGTCTACTGGCTCGTTACAGCAAGTGTTCTTCTAAATTTTGGTAGACTCTCAGATATGTTTGGGAGAGTCAAATTATACAATATGGGTTTTGCACTCTTCACATTGGGATCAGGGTTATGCAGTATATCCCAAACAGGAGAGCAATTGATATTATTTAGGCTAATTCAAGCACTTGGTGCAGCATTTCTTTTTTCTAATAGCACTGCAATAATCACTGACACATTCAGAGAACATGAAAGAGCTAAGGCATTAGGATTGAATCAAATGTCTATCGTTTTAGGATCCGTAATAGGTCTTGTCTTCGGAGGATTTCTTACTTCGTTTTTAGGATGGAGATCTATTTTCTGGGTTAATTTGCCCATAGGTATATTTGCTACCATTTGGTCTTACACCAAATTAAGGGAACTAGGAACAATAAGAAAAGAGAAGATAGATTGGCTTGGGAACACTACCTTCGCAGGAGGATTGTTTTTGATCCTATTAGGAGTAACTTTTGCTAATTTTAGAATTAATCTATTTGAAATTTCATTGTCGATAATTGTTGGCTTTTTGTTGCTCGTGCTATTTATCATTATAGAGAAAAAAGTATGTAGACCAATGTTTGATCTATCTTTATTCAAAATTCGACTTTTCATAGACGGCAATATAGCAATATTTCTTAACGCTCTTGCAAGAGGAGCTTTTACATTGATCATGTCATTTTATCTTCAGGGACCATCAATGCGACTTAATTCACTTAATGCAGGTATTTATCTAATTCCAGTTTCTATCGCTTTGGCTGCATTTGCACCATTAAGTGGATGGTTATATGATAAATACAAACTAAGAATTTTTACATCAGTGGGTTTGTTAGTATCAGCAGCAGGGTTCTTTATTCTTACAGGGATAGGAGTAACAACATCTTTTTATGGAATTATAATTCCTCTCATTATGATAGGAGCTGGTATGGGCATATTTGCCTCACCAAATAGAGCGTCAATAATGAATTCTGTGCCACCTCCTCGAAGAGGAGTGTCAGCAGCTATTAGTACTACTTTTGTTATGGTGGGAAACTCGTTTAGTATTGGCCTGGTGTTTCTAATAATGGCTAATCTTATTCCTCTGCATGCTGCTGAGCAGTTATTTTCAGGTTCTTTTCAATCATCATCATTCGCCATGTCTAATTCAATAGTTGATCAATTTTTAAGATCAATCCATTCTGTCTTCTTTATCTCGGCAATCATCATGGTTGTTTCAATTATTCCTTCCTTAATTAAATGGAATAAAAAGATATATTAGCAATCATCCAGCTAACGACTATCCTTATCACCTCTATGACTTTGCTCGCTAATATGTATACAAAGGGTCTATTAATACACTGTAGTATTACAATAGGTATTACCATAAACTAAGAAGGATATAATACAAAGAGTACATTTTCTATCCAGATAAGTAGATACGGTGGTGGTAGTAGTAGTAGTAACGTAATTGAGGTCAATAATGCAGCATCTATGTCAAACATATCGTCAGGAAAGATTCTCGTTAATGTAAAGGCATCTGCAGTGTAAATTCGGAAATACCTATCCCGGTTGCTTTTTTATCCAGAGATGCTTCCAATTAAATGAACTGGCGTTATCATTATGAGTAACTAGAGAATCAAACATTAATTCCTCATAATCGTAGAGGGTTAGTAATAGTAAAGCAATTATCACGTATTGTGTTAGCGTTACTACATCGGGTTTGAAAAGGGGATATAATCGAGGCTGTAGAGTGCAAGAGAATCGATGAAACTGTAGAGATTTCACTGAATTTGAGAAAGAAGAAGACAACAACTGACAAGATAATAATGGGTGTTAATAGATATGACGACACTTAGTTTTAGTATAGCTACAGAGTAGACCATAAGAGTTAGTCTGCCTTGTACTTCATCAAATTGTTCTGTCCTTTACTATTGTCATATGTTAAAACCTGCTGGATTCAATGACTATACTAGATATATGATGCTTTGATATTTCTTTGTGTAAAGATGCTATCCATTACTCATGAAATATTAAGCCACATCTATAACATTTCCAAGCTGTAAGATCTCTCAATTGTTTTTAAACTCCAAGCAACTAAACTTCAATTGTATTTTGTGCTACTCGTCTTCTTAATATCAAGACAAACCCAAGCGAGACAGCTGAAAGTAAGTCTGATGTGAGGTATACTAGGTTATATGATCCTAGAGATGGATATGATCCTTGAACTCCTTTAATTGTCTGATGATTTTCCATATACACCCCGGTCAATGCTGGACCTATCGACATTCCTATAAACAGCAATAGAGCTCCTACTCCTACGGATATCCCAACAAATGATTTGGGTGATGACGATACGATGACATTCCACGTCGAGGTTATTGTCATTGAGAGTCCTGATGCAATTATGGCTAGATTAATAGATACTGCAGGTTTTGTAGAGTGAAACACCAATAGTCCTATTGAGCCGATTAGACTTACAATAGTACCTATAATGATTGGATTTAATTTTCCTATTCGGTTAATGATAAGTGGTGTAATGCTTGAGAAAACTAGGAACATGATCATAAATGGCAGCTGTACATTTGCTGCATCTACTGCACTCCCTCCAAATCCCAACGGTACTGGGTTTCTTACGAGCTGTACTATAGCTGGATATGCCATGAACATTGTAATTCCTGTAGCTATTGCTATTATGTAAGAAGGCATGAGAGTATTGTCTTTGAGCAATCTCATATCTACCAATGGCGATGAGACTCTTCTCTCAATTAGAACAAAGATGGCTAATGAAATTGCTGAAGCTATGAAGGCAACTCCAATCTGTGGCAGAGTTTTTGAATTTATTCCACTCTGTACAAGTGTCAGGGCAATTAGAAATGAAATTACTGTTATTGAAAGTGCCAAAGCACCCTTTATGTCTATAGAATGTGATGTGTGTTGTTTCTTTTTGGCAGTGCTTTGTTGAGTATTTCCCTGAGCCGCTATTTGGGCTTTATTTTCTTGTACGAATTTGGCGATCATGATTGTAACTGCCGCTGCAAATGGGACTATTGATAAGAAGGTGGAATGCCATCCAAACATTTGAATGATTGTCGCTCCAGCTAGGAGTCCGACTACGGAACCTGCAGAGTACGCAGATCCAAACACTCCTACAGCAATAGCAAGCTTTGCTGGCGGAAATGTATCCCTAAGAAGACTGAATGCTGCAGGAACTGCTGCTAATCCTACACCCTGGATAATTCTGCTCACTAACAGAAATGTTATATTGTGCGCGAACCCCCCAGCAGTTATTCCAACTACATATAGAGTCAATAGCGCTAGTAATATCTTCTTTTTGCCATAGAGGTCAGACATTTTACCCGCTATTGGAGTCATTACGGCGGCAACTATCAGATATGAGCTAAATATCCATGCAGTTGTCCCATATGTTATCCTGAAATCCTTCATGATCTCTGGGATAGCTGGCAGAAGCATAGTTTCTGAGAAAAATACCACCAATAATGTACTGCTAAGTATTCCAAGAGTAATCCAGGCATGACGACTGATATTAACAGAAGTTAATGTGGACATATGTTGACAATATGTGTATACGCACTTATATAAGTGTATCCGCACGCATTGCTTAAAGCAGATAATACACATTCGGGAAAAGGGGTTTTTCGGTAGTGATTGTCAATTAAGCTTTTATTATGGATACGTGCATATCAACGTAGTTGGCATCAAAGAAGCAAAAGATTGACACAATGCTAGATCAAAGTATGTCAGCAGGTACATGTACATGCGGCGAACTGCGGAAGGCAGCTAGAGCGATAACATTGTTATATGACGATGCATTTAGATCTAGTGGATTATTATCTACTCAGTTTAATGTACTACAAGCCATATACAATATTGATTCCATGAGAATTTCTGATCTAGCAAACAAGTTGGGAATGGATAGAACAACCCTTACTAGGAACTTATCAGTACTAGAAAGACAGGGATTTATCGAAATTTCCCAAGGTAAAGATCATCGAACAAGAATAGTGACTGCTACTCAAAAAGGACGTAGTGCTGTAGCCAAGGCTATCTTGCTCTGGAATGAAGTCCAACACAAAGTAAAGCAAGAAATGGGCGAAAATTCGTGGCGCGAATTGATGCAAAATTTGGGCCAATTACTAAAGGTAACCGGCCAACTGGTTACACATAATAATTGAAGAAAAAGTGCTGTAGATAATATACCAATTTGCAGTGTCTGAGATATCTCTCTTTGGCTATATCATTTGCTTCAGAGATCTTGTACTTTATCTCTTCGCCATTGTACTTGATCAACTTGGTGTTTCATCAAGATTCCTTAAGAAGTGTATGCAAATCGCAGAGCCTATAGGAGTAAGAGAATGAGCTCTAAGATTTTCTTAAATTCAAGGCGCTTACCAAAGAAGATGTATAGATGAGTTAATTGATAAAGCAACTTTGCAAATTGGTGTTGAGGATGTAATAGCATTTAAAATTGGAATAAATCAAGCAGCAAAACATTATAACTTACCTTTTGTTAGTTCAACTCGGCGACTGATTGATGACATAAAAATTGATAAAACTAGTGGACTCTAAAGGAGCTAGCTGTCTTAAGCTTAAAAAATATACGCTGTATGAAGCCTGCTTACGCCAAAGCAAATCTCTTGGTTTATCTTTCTACGTGCCGGGGTGAAATCTCATAATTAAGTTGGATTACTAAAGCAGTTTGAAGTATATTTTTGAGTTACATTACCCTGCTTCGACATTTGTAGGCCTTGACTCTAAATCCTGTCATAATTCAAAAACACAATAAATAAAGTATATAGAGAATAATTGTCATCAATGCACTTGTTCAACCATTAAAAATATACCATAAAATTAACGATGTGTTATTTTCTTTTCTCTCTAAATAACTAGCAATTCTAAGAGGAATCCTGCAACCGACGATGAACCAATAGTTAAGGCAGTTTCCAAAATGATTTTTGTCTTGTTTATCCATTTGAAGCTAACCAAACCAACTTGTGCTATTGGGTTTCAATTAACTCGATATATTGAAGCATGTGGAATAACGTTAATGAAATTAAAGAAATGGAATGTATGTGTTAGCAGAAGGATATTGGACCCAGCAATATCTATGATATCGAAAGAATGTAGTGTTATTGTTGCAAACCATGGAGGAAATCGACCTGCTACTAGAAGTGAGCTTTTGAAGACAGTGCATGACAAAGATGCAATTCTCTGTACGTTATCAGATAAAATAGATGCAAAAGTTATGGATGCTGCAGGACCTAAACTCAAAGTTATTAGCTCTTATAGCACAGGAGTAGATCACATAGATACTAAAGAGGCAACCAAGAGGGGAATTTATGTAACTTCTACTGGGGACATACTTACAGAATCAACGGCTGATATTGCATTTGCATTAATCCTTGCAACATCTAGACGAATAATACAAGGACACGAGCTTGTTACGCATAAACACTGGAAATATGGATGGGATCCGCACCTTCTATTAGGTTCAGATGTCCATAATACGACTATAGGAATTCTTGGTTTAGGCAGAATTGGATCAGCTGTTGCTCGTAGAGCCAAAGGGTTTGATATGAATATTATTTATCATAATCTACATAGTAGAAATATTCTGATGGAAGAACAAGTTAGGACTAAGCATGTGAATATGGACGAACTTGTACGAGAAAGTGATTTTCTTTCTCTTCATTGTTCTTTGAATAACAAAAGTTATCATTTAATTAATAAGGAAAACCTTACAAAAATGAAAAAGAGCGCGTATATAATTAACACTGCTCGAGGGCAGATAATTAATGAGGTGCACCTAATTAAGGCACTAAAGCAAAGATGGATTGCAGGGGCAGGACTTGATGTCTTTGAAAAAGAACCACTATCGCCTGATAATCCATTATTGAAGATGAAGAACGTAGTTGTATTATTGCCCCACATAGGCAGCGCTACGTTTCTGACGCGAACAAAAATGGCTGAAGTAGCAGCAAAAAATTTACTAAATGTATTGAATCGGAAAAGCGCTATTTATTTTGCAAATCCAGAGGTCATCAATATCAGGAATAATACATAGTATGCAATAATATTAATTATTGATAATGTTATACTAACATCATTTCCTGATGTTCTAACCAGCGTATACTTAAGTACTTTTTATTTCTTGCTTAAATGTATGATCAAAAGGAAATAATAATAATAATTATTATTATTATCTAAGAAGGATTTTATTATTCATTTGCTACTACCAAAAAGAGATAGAGGATGTATAATTGAGTATTAAGATCAAAGGAGATAACGGAGTTAGGATTAACGTTGAAGATATTGGAAGTAAAAATGGTAAACCGGTTGTTTTCATCCATGGATGGCCTGTCAACCATAATATGTTTGAGTATCAGTTCACAGAATTACCAAAACATGGCTATCGCTGCGTTGGTATAGATTTACGGGGTTTTGGTGAGTCAGATAAGCCTTGGGATAGTTATAACTATGATACAATGGCAGATGATGTCAAGGCAGTCTTAGATACTCTTAATTTACAGGATGCGACGTTGGTAGGATTTTCTATGGGTGGTTCAATATCTATTCACTATATCTCCCGTCATCAGGGGGCACATATTAAGAAGCTAGCACTTTTAGGAGCAGCCGCACCATGCTTTACTAAACGAGAAGATTTTCCTTATGGTATTGACAAGTCCGCAGTAGATGATCTCATACGTCAAACGTATGAAGACCGACCGTCTATGCTCAGAAACTTTAGTGAAATATTCTTTGCAAATCCAGAAAAACTTAGTCCGGAATTCAAGATATGGAACCTAAGTCTGGGATTGGCTGCATCATCATATGCCACAATTCAATGTGCAATTGAGCTTAGAGATGCGGACCTGCGCAAGGATTTAGCTAGCATTCAGGTCTCTACACTGATTCTTCATGGAGTTAACGATCGTGTATGTTTATTCGATTTGGCCAAAGTTATGCACGAGGGTATCAAAGATTCAAGACTTGTACAAATTGAAAAAGCTGGTCATGGTTTCTACTTTGAAGAACGTAAGAGGGTTAACTCGGAGCTTGTCAAGTTTATTGGCTAGTTCTCTTTTTCTCTGTGTCTTAATACTAATGAAATAGTGTTTTTATAATTTGTAAGTGGAACCTTCTATTTGGAGACTACTGCTACTGCCACTCCCATAATCAGAGTATGGGACAGAGAAACTCATCTTAGTAAAGTGAATCAAAATATAAAAACCATATTCTATGACTACTAATATCAATATTAGAATGGCTCTGTTAAGTTAACGATTATCCATTTCGCAACCACTGATTAATCTTACTAAATGTGAAGCCAGATCTATTATACATATATAATACAAATAGTACAATCCATTGGTGAACATGCGATAGATTGCAGCAATCGCTTTTTTTCAAA
>JAFAQB010000325.1 GCA_019246625.1 Nitrososphaeraceae archaeon | reverse complement strand
TCATATAGAACTAGAAAGAAAATTCAATCTAATTCATGAACATGAATGGACTGGAAACACTGTAACTGATATTTGTAAAAAGTATAGTGTTTCTAGGAAGACATACTATAAGTGGAAGAATAGATACAATAACGGAATAAAGCCAAGCAGAAAACTGTAACCTATGTCAGTATCTAAAACTGTTACCCCTCTCTGTAAGTACTACATGTAATCTTAAGTGAAAAATAGATTATCCTTCTTCTTAGACTACGAATAACTAATCCTTTAGCAACTTTCTTCTTTAGTCACACTAACCAGTAGCGTTATTCACTCAAAGGGTTTAACCATCTAATTATAATAACTGCTTTTTCATATTCTATTAGTATTGAGGCGTTAAGTTGTAATAAAGATGTAGGGTTCCAGTATACGCATACATAAACATATTCTGTATGGTGAAACAGAAGCAGAGATGTTACAAAATGCTAAGAAGCATGGAATAAAAGTTCAGGGATATACTGATAGAAACAAAGGACATCGTCCAGGGATTGGGATATGATCTATTATATGCGGAATACAGATTCCATTTATTAAAAAGAAAGATTGCGCTCCACAACAAAAAAGGTACGCGGAACTTATTATTGATACACTTTCCAAAGAAACTGGTCTTTCAATCTCCATTAACTACCATTACAAGTTTTGGTTTGTTATGTTTAGAAGCTGACGAAAAGATAGAAGTACTCAACAAAAAGCGGTATGTATACAAGGTACATGGAATAAAATAGTGAGACCAAAATTACATTTCTGCTGATGCATAAGACTGTATCATGTCGTATTTGTCAACCCCAGGTCATTGCTGGTTTGCTGCTGCTGGTTTCTTGAATCTAATCTTTCATGTATTTTATATACATCCTGTATTAGGAGGACTATATATTCAAACAAATAGCAAATTCTCATTAACCAGATAAGCAGGCAAGTATACACTGATTATTAGAATATAATTACATTATTTTTCTATTCTCTGGTAAAAGTAATACTGTAATATAATTTCAAATATAATCTAATAGTGTCTTTTGCTCTGGCGGCTTTTTCTTCTCTATTCTAACCAAATTGGACACCTTTAATCCAACTTTCCTAACAGGCAGTGACGTATTCTTGTTCTTAGTCTTATCATCATCAAAGATGAATCTTTGTAATAATTCATCTATAACAGATACAATACTTTCTCGCTTATTTTGGAAGTAGGGAAAAGATACATCCCTTGTCTCAACTGAAAAATCTGTTCTTACTATTTTTACACCTACTGTTCTAAATTCATATCCTCTTGTTCTTATTCTCTCATAAAGATCGTCTACTAAGCTATCCAAATATTTGAGCAGCTTTTCTCTATCTTTTGTAGAGTGGTCTAATGTATGCTCATTACTTAGGGATATATTATCTTCTCTTGTCATAACCGGATCATTATTATCTTGTATATTGGCCACCTGCCACATCCATAGGCCATTTTTTCTGCCAAATCTTTCTATTAGTTTCTGAACATCATGCTTTGCTAATTGTCCTATAGTTTTGATTCCCATTTCTTCCATTAGAATTTTCTGAGTTTTATTTCCGATCCCTGATATTCTTCCAACCTCCAAAGGTTCTAAAAATTTACATGCATCATTAGGATATATTATAGTCAATCCATCAGGCTTCTGAAAGTCTGAAGCTATTTTTGCAATAGATTTTGTGGAACCAACTCCAATAGAGCAAGAGAGCCTGCACTCTTCTTTTATAGCATTTTTTATTTTAATTGCATATTCTTCTATTGGGAAACCACTAGTTTTTTTTGTGCAATCTAAGTATGCTTCATCAATGCTTGCTTGTTCTAATACATCTGCATATCCTTCCAGTATACTCATAACTTTGTTTGAAACTTGTCTATAATACGGAATATCTACAGCTTTTAAAATGAGGTCTGGACATAATTCCAAAGCTTTAGAAAGCGACATGGCAGACCTTACACCCAACTTCCTAGCTTCATATGAACAGGAGGACACTGCACCCTTAGTAATTTTGCCATTATTATCTTGATCAGTCATTATCACAGCATGAGCTTTTCCCACTAATGATGGATCTCTTAACTCTTCACATGATGGATAAAATGAGTTCAAGTCTACATGAAATATAGCTCTTCCTGTCCATCGACGTTGATTATAGTTTCTTTCGGGCATGCCTAATAATTGTATAATAGTAGTTGCCTTTGATGGTTTATCTACAACAATGATTGCAAAATCGATGCCAGCATCAGGGTTGATTGTCTTTTTCTTCTTATATTCTGTTTCCAGTTCTTTTTCATTTATTTTTTCTATCCATTTCTTTTCATTTTCAGTTATTCTTAGATATAGAAAATCAGTAGTAACAATAGGATACCGATGGCTATCAGACCACACAAGGGCTGCATTATGCTTCTTTAATATATGAAAGGTTAAATCCTGATACCATGAATAATGATCAAATTCTAAAGCTACGGAATATCCATAGTATGTACATATTCTCAATATCTCATCAAGCCATTCTCTTCCATCTTTTAGTGTTAAAGCAGTTTGATGAATAACAATAGCAAGGATCTTTTCTTTCAAAGGTGTAAGCTCCTCAAGAAAGTCTTCTAAAATACATATGTGATCCACAAGGTGTTTGGAAATCTTTATGGCGAATCTAAAATTAGCAGGTGTTGACTCAGCCCACTTTTTGAACGTGAATTTGTTTAAAGTATAAGTACTACTAAACAAATCAACCTCTACAAAATCAAATACTTTTGAATAATATGATAAATAGTCTTTAGTATCTAAAGTATTAGGATCGAAGGATTTTTCATCGGTATTGCCCATTCCAAGCCTCTTCCATCCTGAACAGCCAACGTAATATTCCAAATTCCTTTTATAATCATATATTCACTAATTTAACTAATTGTAATTTATGAAATGCATAAGGGAATAATTGATAAGTTTATAGCTGGTTGTGTGAATGGTTAGAATACTATTAGCATAGTTTGATATATCCTGTATCTGTTAGGTGCACTCGTATATACTCATCAGCAATTTATTGCGGACCTCCCAGTACGCAAAGTTAGCGTTCCAGATCAGACTTATATCAACTATAGATATTACACTGTAAAGTGGTCAGCTAGAGGTGCATAAGTATCGACACAATAAATGAATCAGAGTCTGGGTATTATCTTTCAAACCTGGTCAGTGCGATCTCGTACTTAGACATCAAGATGCACAACCTTATAGTAGGTACCCCACGTTTATGATAGAGTAATCTACAACTAGATGCTCTCGATGGGATTAAAAAAGAAAATAAATCGATGTCTATTGCATTATTATTATTTTATTATCAACAATCTCTTCTCTCAATTAAGCTCCGCTCATTATTTGTCCACGGATTTCGCCATTCTGATTTTGCTGCGTGTGAACATTAACATATGCACCTCCGTTTTTCATAATATTGACTAAATCTGATATTTGTTTGCCGGCTAGTGGTCCCTGGAGGTCAGAAGACGTAATCTTTCCTTTTCCCATTGATAGCGGAGTTGTTACAGGTGGTCCGTTTTCTCCTGTCTTGCCCTGATGTACATGAGCCATCATAAAGCCCTTTAGATTCGTAGCAGATAAATCATAATTCAATTCTTTTCCATCTGAGCTCAATTGAAATTGTGCCATACCTGTTGCAGGAGTGTTTACAGGAGATACTTCATTACTGCCTGTTAGTTTAGCAGTAAAGGTTTGTGATTGTTGTTGTGCAAATGCTGTTGGTGCACCGTTGGTCAGCGTAGCAGCACTTAAAGCCGCAACTGCTAAAGTTAATACAATGGCAAGCACTTGTATTGTAGCTAATTTTGTTTGAGTCATTAACCTCTGCTAAAAAACATATTTTATAAGAACTAGCTTTGACATTTCTGAAGAATGTCTATAGAAATCAAGATCTAGAAGCTCTTGGAGTAGTAGATAAGGAGGAAAGCACGAACTAGATGTACTTTATCTTGTATTTAAACTGAATTCATTGCATATAGCTATTACTCATATCTGAAAAAACGATAGTGCTTTTCAGAAACTAACTATAGACGTTACAATTACTTTTTTATTCCTGTCTATTTGAAACACTAGTCAATATAAGATAGAATTTTTGTCTGCATCTGAGACTTTGAAGTAACCCCTATAAAACCGTCTATATTTCTGCCATTCTTGAAAATAGCTATGGTAGGTATGCTCTGTATTCCAAAAGCACTTGCAATCCTGGGATTTTCATCTACATTCAACTTTCCAAACACAACTTTTCCTGCATATTCTCCAGCCAGTTGCTCTATTACAGGAGATACCATCCTACAAGGTCCACACCATGGCGCCCAGAAATCAACTACTAGCAGTGGATACTTATTTACGGCTTCAGCAAAGTTAGTATCAGTCAATGTAATGGGAGCTGCAATTACTACTTTACTCGTATTTGCTCCACTACCAATGCCATTATTCCTCCTACTCAAATCCTTCATCTTTTTTGCCATAATGTTACTTAGCTCATCATCCCAATTTTGCATGGCTTTGTGATCCATACAGTCCTAGTATTTTCATGTTAATAAATATTATGGGTTTGTCAATACTGTACAAAACCTATTTAAGTTGCTTTGAAGTAATATAAATAGAAGGCAGGAAGACAAAGCAAGGAAATGTCACGACCATCATATTCTATTAATATGCTGACACAATTTGATTCTTCATGTGAAGATATCTTTGCTTGTCTATATAATCTATCAACATCAGAGATTAATTTACTAACTATTTTACTAAAGTCCAGGGAACCACTGACTTTGGAATCTCTTGCAAATAGAACTAGTAGAAATAAAGGTACGGTATTCAGATCATTGCAAAAGCTGGTTAGTTTGGATTTATGCACTAAGGAATCTAAGACTCTGAAGGCCGGTGGATACTATCATGTTTACAACGCTGTTGACATTCATACAATTGAAAGAAATACAGAACAAAAGATAAGGGAAATTCAAAAATCTCTGAATAGAATTATGAAAACATTCAGAAGTAATATTGAAGAAATGATTCAAAATTGATACTGTTTATATATCGCAATACATGGTTTCATAGACTTTGTATATTTTTCATTCCGATCTCTCAATTTTCTGGATTTGAGCTTTATGCTATTCTTATTCTTCTGCTAGTATGCTATAGAACAGCAGCAGCATAAGCATCAGCATAGATAAATACAACATATAATATCAGCAGC
>JAFAQB010000074.1 GCA_019246625.1 Nitrososphaeraceae archaeon | reverse complement strand
GAGCGTGATTTATGTTTGGAAAGTAGCCTATTCTCAAAGTCTTTACAGAATTAGATCCAGTTGATGTATTGCTGCTGTTTGTTGAAGCGCTTTGTGCAAATACTACTGGCTTTAATGGAGTTATTACAGCTGTAACTGTTATTATCGCAGCTAAAGTTATCGTAAGCTTTGTTGCTTGTTGTAGTTTTTTTATCATTATATATATCGACAAGAGGTATGACTTGGCCGAATATTACTGCTAGTAAAGATGAAAGAAATGAGAATTATGTGCAGATTTGAACCATATCGTTAAGGGGATATGCGTATGCAGTATAATATTTCAATGTATAATTCTGTTATCATGTTAATTGCTATCACCCAGCCGATTGCAAGGTCACCTTAATAAGCATGGGAAGTTAATTCTGAAATTGATTCCCAAGATTGTATCTTAACTCTCGTTGCTGTTGTGAAACTAGCTTTTGCAGGTCTGAATACCATTTCTAATTTAATCAGGAGTCAGCCTCATCCTTTTGTCATTCATCGTTAGGCTAATGTATATCAAATTCAATCTTCCAACAGGACAATCAAAGGAAGATATACAGGAGAAAATAGACAGGTACAATCAATCGTCTAAGCAGCTGGTTCTCTAGTTAGCCGCCATATGGGACAATTTCCATGGTAGTCTATCATTCCAACTTTAGGAGCCCCATGCTAGGAATGATCAGTACAGATATCATATATAACGACTTTTGGACAATTATCGGCATTTCAGATCAGAACAGATCCTTGCAATGTGAAGAAACTGCATATATAAAATGCCTAAATACAATTACTGGTACGTAGTTTAAGTTAGGCTTGGTTTGCACAAAGGTCATATCAACGCTAAAAATCACAATATTAATACCTCAATTTTAGCAGTTGATGATGAATACGATATTGTCAATTTAATCAAGCAGTCTTTAGAGAGAGGCGAACAGCACAGAGTATGTGCCTTTATAGATGTACTAGAAGCGCTAAATCACTTCAAATTAGATTCAAAAGACCACCATGATATAGTCATCTCAGATATCAGGATGCCAGGTATGAATGGCTATGAATTTGTAAAACATGCTAAGAACATTGATTCACAAGTAAAAGTGATACTTATGAGTGCTTTTGAGATTCAAGAAAAGGAATTTCAAAATATGCTGCCAGATACCAGGGTAGATGGCTTTCTTCAAAAGCCATTTTCCATAGGACAGCTAAATGATGTAGTGGAGAAAATTAGCCAATCTTAGGCTCAATTTCTTTAATGATAGTGATTATGGGATAAAACTGTAATAGTTATTATATTGTTTGTGCCTAATGTTAGGGGACCACCCATAGTGGCACAAAACTTAACAAACTGTCAAGTTAATGATGTATTGCGTCATATGAGTGAAGCAGAATATGGTGCTCACTACATAATAATATATCCAAGTTTACATAGATTAAGGGATCTTTATTCTAACTATGTATTGAAGAAAATTGAAGAGAACAATGAAATTGTCATTGTAAACCCATTTTATGAAACTACTGATTCTGTTAGACGGGCACTTTCTGAAAAATACAATCACCGTGTGAATGCCATATCCAAGTATGAAAAGGAAGAATCGCTTATGATTGTTGATTCTCTAGAGGAATATCTAGGTGATCAGCCCCTGTTATACGTTAAAAAGGGTTTAGCGAATTATTCTAAAATGGGAAAGAAAGGTCTTTCAGTTCTAGCTGACTTGGGTGCATATCACCATAAATCCAGGTACAAAGACCTTGTTGATTATGAATCATCCTTACCAACAAAATATCATGTGCCCATGAAAGGATTTTGCTTGTATCATCAAAAAGATTTTGATCAATTCTCAGACGAGCAACAGCAAAGGTTAATTGACAGTCATGGCAAGGCTTTAAACATAATAGAAGTATTGTAAAATTGATTGATAAAGCTAAATTATCTCGTTGGGAGCCTGCTTCAGTTAAACGGTTTGCTGAACTAGATGAGCAGACACAAAAGCTATAACACCATCTTGGATAAGTGTTAATATTGTAAGATGGATAAATTTAACGCTCAGCTACACGTATAAGCAGAGTATCCATCTATTTTCTAGCCATAAGAAAGACGGAAGTCCATCCAATCTTTCAGTGCAGAATAAGCTTCAGGTGTTATGAAAGTACATTATTCTTCTGGCTCATCAGCATAAACTAGCAATTTAGCCGCTATAACTTCTGCGTCTACTTCCTTCTTATTGGTTATAGGAGATCCGTGTTTCCAATGCAAATGGTCCCATGCTCCTATTCTAAACCAGCCTGAAGCCATTGAATAGACTATAGGCTTTATCCTTCTGTCAGGATATTCAACTACCTTACGTATTTTTCTATTGTAGGGGCTCTGTCATTAGATGAGTTCTTTGCTCTTGGCAATCCTTTTGATATCCTCTTCCAATTTAGAGTTAAATCATTCACTTCACAGAGTAGTTTTGCTGCTCTATAGTAGTTCTTAAGAGTACCTAGTGCTAAAAGACTACTTGAAAGCTATTGCATATTCCCTTGCGAATTGACTAAAGGTTATAGGTTTATTGCCTGTAACTTGCTCTACTGCAGAAGATATTTCTGATAAATAGCCTGCTCTTGTAATTCCAAACAATTCAATCATTGAGTTTATAGTCCACTCATCTGCACCCATATCTTTCATTCCTTTACGAGCATCTTCATCTGAAATGTTTACGTAATTTACTTTTTTTCCTATTTCCTTAGAAAGTATTTCTGCTGCTTGTCCATATGAGATTGCTTCGCCCCCGGTAATATCATATACCTTTCGTATATGGTTAGCTGTGCCATTCTTACTAAGAGCTTGTACCGCTACTGCAGCAATATCACGAACATCAACAAAACTAGCCTTGGCATCTCCAGCTGGCACATAAAAAGCTCCCTGAGTTTTTATAAAATTACTATAGAAAGTAACAAAGTTTTGCATAAAGAAGTTTGGTCGCAGAAATGTAAACGGTATTCCAGATTCCTCTATCACCTTCTCAGCTTGTCTGTGCAAACGACTAGGTGTGATCGATGGTTCGGCATCAGCTCCTAGTACAGACTGTTTTACAATATACTTGACTCCAGCATTCTTTGCTTCATTTACTAAATTTGATGTCAGGTCTACCATGTTAGACTGAAATGGTGTAAGTAAGAAGAGTTTGTCTATATCTCTTAAAGCAGAAGATAAAGTATATGGCTTGTTATAGTCAAGCTGTACTACTTGCACTCCTAAGTCCCTAAACGTACTGTCATTCGCTGAACGTGCAGCTGCTTTGACAATTATATCTTCTCCTTTAGCTGAGAGTAACTGCTTTACAACTTCACTACCTACAGTCCCAGTAGCACCTGTAACCAAAATAGTTTCTGCCATTATTTGTATTCTTGTATGATCTATTATATATGTCCGGCAGTAACCATTTGGTAGTTATGTTTGGTTGGGGAACCTTGGATCTACATCTACTATTAAAACTTAATAGCTTCTAATAATGCATCTGATTCTAAAATATACAACAACAATAATGATAAAATAACTATAGCTTTTTCTTGTAACTGCTGCTACCATATAGGTTGGTGAGCTTCAAGAGGAACAACAGGAACACCAGAGGTTACAACTTCGATCCTTAATAGTACTGATTCTACTGTCTTGAGCCAGTTTGTTGATGATGATTATCAATGCAGATATGTCGATGAAGGAGGTAAATTTACTCTAACATCATTGAAATTCTGTATCACAGGCGAGCCATTACAACCTGGAGTTTGTCCTGCAAAAGATGTCCAGCACTGGGACAAGATTGTATTTATGATAACATCACCTATTATAGCACGACGAGTTAACTTTACTGCAATTAGAGTTTGACATAAAGGTTCTTGATGATCCGCACAACATATCTGATCGAAAAACACAAAAGTGCTAGTATGATCAGGCATTAGAGCTATTCAATCAAGATTCATGGTGAGAGAGTTGCGAATAGTATCATATTACATTAGTTTGACGAAGCGGATAATTAAACGAGCAGAAGACAAAGGTGTCTCAAATGATATAAACATTTGAAGTCATTTGGATGCATTCAAATTTAGCTACCTGTAGTTTTCATATACTTTATCGACTATTTTTCTATTGTGTCAAACAATCCCAATGATAACAATGATGGAAGAGTCGCAATAGTGACTGGCTCAGCGAAAGGAATTGGTAAGGCGATTGCATTAGAATTTGCTAAAGCAGGATACTACGTAATGATAAATGATCTTGAGCAAGAAGAAGATCTAAAATATACAGCAGAAGAAATCTCAAAATTAAGCGGTGATTATAATAATAATACTAACGTGGCATATTTTATTGGAGATGTTTCAGAAGAACAATGTAGTATGTCATTAATTGATGAAACGATGAAAAGATTTGGAAGATTAGATGTATTGGTAAACAATGCCGCCATAGCCGAAAAGGCAGCTCCAAAGAAGAAAATAACAATAACAAATGAGACAGGCAGTGTAGCTAATAATCCTCAATTTAAACAAATTTCTCCTTTTTTTACTTTAGAAGAATACGAGATTGCCGACGTAAACTTAAAGGGGATGTATCTATGTACGCGGGAGGCAGTTAAAAAAACGGCTATACCAAACGATAATGAAGCAAGTAAAAAAAGGGAAAACGGTATTTATTCAATTATTAATGTATCTTCTTCCTACGAATCAATTCCCAAATCAGAAGCAGATGCATATACACTTTCAATGTCCGGAGTGAATCCTTTTACTTCCTCTAGAGAAGAAATAAGAACCCTAACCAAAACTGCGGCTCTTCAGCTAGCAGAAAAAGGAATAAGGGTTAACGCTATACTACCGGGTCTTGTAGCCACAGAAATTAACAAAAATCTCTTTGAAAATGAGAAAAAAAGAAAAGAAAAGGAGAACCAAATTCCTTTTCATAGAATTGGAACACCTGAAGAAATAGCTAAAATTGCTCTTTTTCTAGCATCCGATGACGCAAAATATATTACAGGAAGTTTAATCTATGCTGATGGCGGTCTTTCTTTGCCTCATTCTAATTATTTCCTTGAAAGCGAAATAGAAAAAGACTAGCTATTTACCATTTTTAATCTTGAAAAATTGCAAATGCTGGTTGCAGGAGGAGAATACTTTAGTGTCATGCTACACAAAAACATTTCTGACGATACATGACGTCTCAGTGTATACGTAATTCAAATAGAACAGTAACACGTAATCCATCATACTATAGGGCGCATCCATTTCCCACAACGCCTTTCGACTTCAAACCTCAGATAACTAATAATGAAACAACTACATCACCATATGGATTTGTAACTGTCAGCGGATACTGCTCTCCGTATCCAGATATATCATCATATTATCGAGTATCCTTTCACTATTGATATCATCTTCACCTAGAGAGATAAGATACTTTACAATTCTGTCATCTTCCTGTTAATTGAACCGTGCAATTTTCCTAAATTCATAGTGAAATTAGTGTTCTCACGTTCAGACTACGCATCCGTAAAAGTCGAAATTCCGCCCTTATCTGCACCCGGAAAACCATCAGTATAATCTCCTCTTGTACTCTAAAAATTTGCTAAAAGATAGATTGTATTACTTGTATGTAATTACCTAATCTATAAAGAGCCACACCTTTGTTATCTAGTGTTCCATGAATCAGAAATCGGAGATGTTGTTATAGTCTTGCTTGAATTGTCCCCTAGACTTTCAGACCAAGAACTAAATACAAAACCGCTACTAGCCTCAGCTTTGCAAAGTGTCAGTTCTAATACTGAGATAAATATTTGTTGAAACATCATTATTATTGCATTTTATATGGCCGGCATAAGATCCCTTGCTACTACATCATTAGTTGTTCCGTCTATCACAGAGACAGAATCAGAGTGATAGTTGACCGCGTATACCTTATTTGTAGTTGGATTAACAGCTATAGACAGTGGATTTTTGCCCACGGGGATATTTGCAGCTATTCTGTATTCAACATATGTGTCTCACAGATATAGAATTAGAAAGAGAGTTGACCGC
>JAFAQB010000147.1 GCA_019246625.1 Nitrososphaeraceae archaeon | reverse complement strand
CCGCCAGTCTTAGTGGTGGTGATCTGGAACTAAAATATAGGTACAAACCATAACTGATTATAGCTGGATGTGATGTGTCCTATAGCATTTCATGTACTCAACAAACACATGCTAGGATACACCTAGCTATAGGTATTATTATCCTGACAAGTTAACAGAGCCGGATGATCTTGAAGAAAATTTATATACTGTCCCAAGGGAATTCACAGTGAGATTTATGCTATTGCCTTCTGAGATTGAGGCTAAATCACTAATACCAGCCATAAGATCTATTTTAGCCAGGAAACTTATAAAGGATTATTCGCTCAAGGAAGAAGTTGTAGCGAAAGTACTTGGTGTTACTCAGGCAGCAGTTAGCAATTATATAAGAGGCACAAGGGGAGATACACAACTGGTATTAAAACTAGAATCAGTTCAGGAAGTAATGCGCAAGATTGAAGAGATTGCGCAAGATTTAGCTACAGACAAAGCATATACTCCAAGCACAATGGCCAAGTTCGTTCAGTTATGTAACTACATGCGATACACCTTCATTATATGTGATGTTCATCATAATATGGAGTCAAACATAGATGAAAAGGTTTGCGAAGAATGTGAAATAATTTTGAAGGGAAGCCGTATATAGTCTTCATCACTCGCAAGCCTTGAGTCTTGGATGCTTGGTGAAATAAGCAAATAACCTTTGTTTAAAGAATTAAGAAAAGCAAAAAATATACAAAGAACAAGTTCTACAGCTATACTAAATAATGTCATCAGAATCAAAAGATCGCGTGGATAAGTCAGCTGATATAAAGAACGCGGCGGCCCTGCTTTTGAAGGGTGGATCACTTCTAAGCGAACCATGCGGTAAATGTGGCGGACTCCAGGTTAAATTCAAGGATAAGACTACATGCGTTAATTGTGGAAATAAACAAGACACAATAAAACCTAAGCCCCCTGAGAAACAATATATTATTACACCGGACAAGTTAAGGGATTTCGAACTAGACCTAGAAAAGGCTGAATACATAATCAAAAACAAAATTTTGATCCTTTCAAGTGATCTCAAGGATGAAAATGAGCTAGAGATACAAAAGCAAAAGGTCGACCTTATTGAAGGTTATTTCAGAATTCTTGAGAAGATCGGGGTTTTGAGAAACACCCATTATTCTTAAACATTGAAATCAAACGGTTAAGAGGTTAAGCCGTTAATCGTCATATATCTTCTTTTAATGTCATATCTTTGATATATAATATCAAGACTTTGTTAGTATAAGGCTATTTCCATTACGAAGCCGCAAATAAATAATTATACGTTAACAATAATCGAATTTACATAATTGAAGCCATCTTTTTTTAGCTCTAGGAAAAAATTAGTGGTAGAATCCAACTGCTAAAGAACACTATCGCTATTGCCTTAAAAGTTTTCCCGCCTATCATTGCAATAACGAAAATTTTAAAATCATATTTTTTCGCACCCGCAATAATCGGTATAAGATCCCCAAGTATAGGTATCCACGGGGAAAGAAAAATTATGAACCAGCCATACTTTTCTAATAATATGCGAGTTCTATCCTCTTGTTGTTTATTAGGGGTCTTATGCAATCGCCTCAGAAACTTGTTGCCACTGCAACCTACATAGTAGGCAATAAACCCTCCGATTATAGAGCCAACTATAAGTACAATAAATATTGCAACTTTGCTTTGACCAGATAATAATAAACCCGATATTGTAAGTTCTGTTGGAATTGGGATGATTGATGATAGCATGCCGTTAAGAAAAAGTCCAAGCAGACCATATTTTACAAAAATCGAGTTGTGTACTAAAGATTCTATTATATCATAAACCATTTTAAACGGGCTCTTTAACGCTTATCTGCCTATTATTTTGATCTGGATGGAATTTAGAATTGAAAATATAAAATAGGTATTATGCCTTTTTTCGTTCGATAAAGCTGCAAATACAGAACATTTAGGTTCTAACCACCACATAATGTCTGTTGTCACATCTTATCGTAATTATTCGAATTATTTCTTCAAAGATGTCAACTGTGAAGTGTTTTTTTCTAATCCACAAGCACGGTAAAGAAATCTTAAGACTACTCAAAGACATTTGTTAAATAGGAGCTTTCAAGTATTTACAGATATGCTTTTCTTCTCTTTTCTTTCAATTGCCAACATCCCTATAATATAGAGTAAGATCATCGGACCAGCTACAAACCACATTGTAACTCCACTACCGTCAGGAGTAATTATAGCACCGAAGAGCACCAGGACAAAAACGGCATATCTAAGATTATTTCTCCAAAATTTGTAACCAATCAATTCCGCTAATGCAAATGAATACATGATAACAGGAAGTTCAAATGCAATTCCAAACGCTACAAAGAACTGTAATACAAATGATATAAAATCGTTAATGTTGAGAAACGTTGCAACACCTAGGCTCTGACCATATTTATAGAGAAAAGAAAGAGTAAAAGGAATTACTATGGCATAGGAAAATACTATACCGCCAATGAAAAGTGCTATCATTGGTAAAAATATATTAATTACTTTGGTTTTATTTTTGGTTCGCTTATATTCAATTGCTGGAGAAATAAATTCGAATATCTCCTTTACGATTATTGGAATTGCGCCTATAATTCCGATTAATAGAGAGACATAAATCTGAGCGAAGAAGGCCTGTCCTGGAGCAGTTTGAATTAGCTCTACTTCGGAGGGAAGTAAGGAGTGACTCATATATAACGTAATCTGTATAGCAATGTTATGAAACACGTCAGGATAGGGATAATAGAATATTATATGACCATTGAATTCTAATGGTTTGAGACCGCAGCTGATACAAAAAATGCTGAGAATCACGATGGAAATAGCTATCCGAATTACTCTCGATCGTAGTTCGCCTAGATGCTCTGCAATAGTCATGTTTGATGCTGATGACATACTAATCGGTAGAAAGTAGAATAAGCAGCTCGCAAATATAAAATTGTAGTATTAAACAAGATCAACGATATAATGCAAGTATTAGTACTCCAACCATCGGATATAGAAAATTACAAAAAACGAGTGCGTTTTCTGTTAGATCTATATAATGGGCCAGTCAAAAGTCCTAAGGACAATCTTACTAGATGCGATGACTGGGAATAGAAGGTAGAAACAAGAACAGATAAATCGTTAAGATAAAAACTTGATGCAAAACCTATTATGTAATAATTGAAAAAGAGTAATGGAAGTTCAATATCAGAATGAGAAACATCTGATTTCGATTAGGGAGAATATGCAGAGATACTTCTCTGAATATCTCGATCTCTAGAATAATAAAACGTGAAGATCATGATGGAAAAGAAGAACATAACATGAAGACTCCGTCAAATTGCTATTTGAAGAATTTCTATAAATGTGGAGATACAGAATCTAAAATAAAAGTAGAGAAAATAAATGGTATAACAACAGTACAGACCTAAAGATATTAAGCCTCCTTCTTGGTTCCTTCCGCACTGCAGGTTCTGCTTTATAGTTGAGTATGCGCAGTTAACTGTTCTTTTTGGGACAAGTCACAAAAATGCGATTATCATCTCTCGTATACAAAATTTTATTGAATCAGGCAGGTTATATGATATTTAACTAGAGCTATTTGCTTTCAACAAGGATTATAAGCAAGATATTGGCAATTTGATATGAATTTGGTTTGATATCAGCGCTCTTCTTTTTCTCTGCTATT
>JAFAQB010000140.1 GCA_019246625.1 Nitrososphaeraceae archaeon | reverse complement strand
ATGTAGGAATAATGATGGTATTCTAGACTTATTCATAATACGGAACATGGTATTATTAGCCAGTCTAACGTACTTTGATTCTTTCAATAAATCATTGGTATTATTATACTCTTACATAGCTTTGACTATATAGCATGGTTTCTATACAGCCTAGATCTTTCTGTTTATCATGGAGAGTATTATCACAAAACGATTCTTTTTGCGAGCAGAATCCTTTTCACAAAGGCTAGACAAAACTGCTTTCGCTAAAATCCCGGTGCGTGGTCTTTGATCGTCATTCCACCATTAACAAGCGGTCAGTTCGCCCATCTAACGCCACCACCGAGACAAAAATGTTATATATACTCGAATTTAAACTGTTATATTACTGCTAGTATGCCGTTGTCTGCATCTACACTGATATTCATTTGTGAACTTAACATACATGACAATGTCTTTTCTAACATGTCTACTACTGGAATGCTTGAAATTGCACAGCCAGATGCTGTCGTTATATCTGCCTTGTTGGTGCATACTATTGCTGTAGGTGCAACTCCATTTACCCTTAATGAATAGATAGCATATGCACCAACACTGCTTCCTATTGCATTCGGAAAGACTAGAATGACGTTTTTTACAGATTGACCAAACAGTTCATGATCTTGGTCGGTTATAGTACCCACTTTGGTGTCCAGCATTGCAAGAAAGTTAATTGGCTGCCTAGTTACGAGTGCCTTTCCTCTACCATATCCGCCGACTATCTTTCTACAATTAACTTGTAGGGACATTTTAATTCGTATAATCTCTTACGATCGTTTTGAGATCTTTGAGTGCGACTCCAGTTCGGTTAAAAAGCTTCATATAGTAAGCAGCTTTTACACTGTTAGTTATTATTGAGTCAACGTCATCCTTATTAATTAATGGGGTTAGGCAAGCACATGAATCGCACATGAATTCACAACCTGCTCTTTCTATTTTGCCTGCCAGACCAATTTGAGAAGCCTGGTTAAAAATTGCCCTCGAACAAAAAACCATACAATGTTTTGAAAATTTCTTGTCTTTCGCGAGATCTACAACAAGACTTAACTCGTTTATGCCTATTTGAGGACTACCAAGAATAATGATGTTGCCGTCTTCTGCGGTACTCAGTTCATCTCTAACGGCGTTAAATTCTGTCTTATCAAATGGAATTACCTCTTTCGTAGGTTCTTCTTCTGACGACGTAAACATGCCACAGGTTCCTGAAGTGCCTATAGCAGCAGAGAGCGATTTTGTTTTCATAATGTCTGGTTTGCTTTTTCTTATACCATCAAGTGCGACACAACTGTCCTTTACTACCTTTCCCGTAAAATAACCAAACAATCCAAAATCTAACTCTGTTAAAAGTTTTAGCTCAGGTTTGATAGCAACTTTCGGATGCCTAAATTCTTCAACTCGGAGTTCTGAATAAGGTGCTTTGCCTGTTACCGAACTAGCAAGAGCACTCAATGAACTTTCCTTATTTGTCAATAACCCTAGCATCGAATTTGAATAGATTGCAGCGCTACTTTCAGCAAAACTTACCGCAGTTCCCCTTTGTGGAATATCAAATATTTCATATGGAGTACATGTAAATGAAGGACTTGTCCCCAATCCTTCATATAATTTTACTATCTTCATCTGTTGTTTGACAAAATTTTCATCAAGGTTATTGGGCTTAGTTCTATCAAATCCCATTGGATTTACTGTAGTTTTTACGGCAACCCTTGTTGTGCCATCTTCTGCAAATTCTTCTAGAAATTTAACACCTGCATTACCGATAGTATTGTAATTTACTCCAGATAAGTGAGCCCATTTTATAGGAACAAGTTTTTTTGCTTCGGTAGCTGTGCCTATTGCAACCAAAATTCTGTACGCTGATGCAATAGTTTCACCATGTTCTCCTCTGAGTGACCTTTCATCATTTGGCGTAAGCTCCATTTATTGTTATTCATTGGAGCCTGTCTACCTTGATAAATGTTCTTTTTACTCGAGTGTTTTACAAGTAAATAGGCTTGGGTTCATTCATTGCTGTTCTTGGCTTTATAACAACAGAAATTATCGGACTAACTATCTTTTCTGACATCTTCGACCCAACTGTACTACGCTATATATTCAATGGAATGCTTTGTTGGTGGTGGTGGTGTACATCAATGGAAGTGCAGATGCCTATATCAAGATTTTGAATATGGCTGCTGGTCAATATGCATCACTTGGCAATAAGATTTCAGAATATAATCTATTTTATGATTAGTTGATTGATTTAGTGGTCTAGTTAAACTGCCATGATGTTTTTATAAAAACTTTATTTTTATAGCGGATCTTGATTGGTTCTGCAATGGCGTATTTAGCTAAGAGGACGTACGACTACTGCATATTATAGTTTCCTGTTGCTGTCCTGCTAAGGTTGACCTGACGCTAGGAGGTTGTCAGGAAGGCTCCTCTGCTAAGAGCAATATTGAATCCCATCGTTTGTAAATTTGGCGAAATGATCATAAAGATGATATTTCATAAAAAATATAATATATTTACTTTATTATGGTAAATGACTCAACCATCTTTTGTAGCATTGGCATGTAATTTTGGTATTTTGATTGTACGTAATACTGAACTATATATAATCTACTGTTCTTTATAGTTGCAATATCTGTTGCATTAAGGTTACCATCTTTATGACCTGTAAACATATATACTATTTTTACCGCTGGACTGCCTCCCGCAGTTGTATTGGTATATGATTCAAGCTGAAAATTTGGGGAGAGATTTCCTATAACCATTAAGTACGCCATCCGCTAACCCTTTTAGTGAAGCACTTGCTGGAACTCCAGCAATAGTAGTTGCATCAAGTTTAGCCAGAAAATTTTCTGGGCTTTTCCTCTCTACTGGTAGAACAAAAGTGACACCTTGTTCTGTTGTATTTTTTAGCCAATCAGATGGATATTGAATTTTTATTTCAAAAGTGAAATTCTCATAAACTAGAAAATCACTATTACTTGTTGTTTCTACAGAATTATTGTTTAGAGTGTGAGACAACCTAGTGTTAGAAGCAGGAGTAACTCTTTTTTGTGTTAATGCTGGGGCTTGATGTTCTGAAAAAATTGATGAAAATAACAACGGAATAGTGATAATAGTTATTGCCAATAGAGGCAAAATTAGATTATTGTTTCTACTGCTGTATAACAATCTAGATATTTGGTAATTGCTTGATATTTAACATTTTCATGAAACAAGTCCTGCCTCGGTACTCTATTGCGTTTAAGATATATCATACATGTCAATTCTTAAATCCAAATCATTATTACTTTTTTTGATCAACATCGTAATCTTCTGTTTCTCCACCTATTAGTAAGAACGTTCGGCAGAGACACTGGTAATGATCACAACATCCGCCTCGATATATGGTTATGGTGGACTACATGAAGTTATATTAACTACTGATCAATGATCAAAGCTGATCTAGTACTTATATTCCATATACAGCATTATGCATGATAGTCTGACTTGTATTACCCACCAGAAGATATTAGACCATACAATGCCTTTGGTTTTATTGTTTTTATATTTAAGACGATTGTTCGACTGCTCTTCCCAAAGAAGATTATTGTCAAGGGAAATTTGATTTTTGTACTTTAGCATACAGTATGCATTAAATTTGTTACGACTTACTAGGAAGGCTTTACACTAACATCCCAAAAATTTTTATGGCCTTAAAGAAAATAACAATATGTTAACTTATGCGCCACTAGCGGATTAGAATAAATAAGGTAATGTTGAAAATATTATATGGAATGCGCAGTATATGACACATATGTAACAAAAAACGATGGAAAGATCATGCATTTTGACGTGGTTGTCGAGGCAAATACTCCACACGAAAAGGCAATTGAATATGGTAAACAATATCTAACCACGGTAGGACAAGCTGGACAAAAAATGACCCAGGAAGAATGCCAATTTTGTCACATTCAGGAGGCACCTCCAATGGTTGAAAAAGATATAGTGACAAACGGGTATTACATACAGAAAATGGAAGGTTGTCCGCAGTAATTATTTTATTTTATTTTTAAGTAGTATATTTTTGATTAATTTGAATCGTATTATATAAAGATGGTATTTTGTGCTATTTATGCTATTTAGTTAATTTGTCTAGCCTTTGTTTCGTAATTCCAAGACCTTGCATCCATCAATGCCAGTCCAATTAAAACAGTTGTAGAACGAAATAGAATCCTGCTTATTTTACTTTTTTGCTCGTCTATATCCATGCGTAAACCCTGCATCATAGACTTTTGAATATTCATAAGTTCTTGGCTCTATTACATCACCAACTATAATCAAGGCAGTTTTAATCACTTTCGATTCTTTTGTCTTTTTTGTTATATCACCTAGTGTCCCATGAATTATTTTCTGATCATCCCATGTCGCCCTGTAAACAACCACAGCAGGAGTTTCTTTGGTGTATACCCCACCTTTCAAAAGTTCTTCCACTATATCTGCTATTAAATGGACGCTAAGGTAGAAAGCCATTGTAGCACCATGTTTTGCCAATTCGGATATTTTCTCTCTGTCAGGCACCGGAGTCCTAAATTCTGCCCTAGTTATTATCAGAGTTTGAGTATTGCCTGGAAGAGTTAATTCCAAGTTCATCGCTGCAGCTGCTCCAAGTAATGACGTTATTCCTGGAATTACTTTACACTGAAGTCCGTCGCTTTCTAATTTGTCAATTTGTTCTCTAATGGTGCTAAAGAGTCCGGGATCTCCGTCGTGAAATCTAACAGCAAGTTTCCCTTTCCTAGTTGAATCCCTTAAAATATGATAAATTTTCTCTCGATCTATTAGAGACGCGTC
This sequence comes from Nitrososphaeraceae archaeon, assembly GCA_019246625.1. Taxonomy (GTDB): domain Archaea; phylum Thermoproteota; class Nitrososphaeria; order Nitrososphaerales; family Nitrososphaeraceae; genus Nitrososphaera_A. The sequence goes on along the minus strand of JAFAQB010000140.1, from coordinate 10,617 downwards.
ATAAAATTCAGCTCCTTCTTTAGTGTATTCTAATATCTTGGGATTTAGAAGCGAACCTGAATAGATCACTACATCGGCTAGCTCCAATATTTTTTTAGCCTTTATCGTAATAAGCTCTGGATCACCCGGGCCAGAGCCTACAAAGTAAACTGTGTTACTTTCTATCACTTCTTTTCTTCTTCTTTGCTACCATTATAGAAAAATATTTTTCTGTAGGTCCTTTTACTCCCTGTAAATTAGCTAAAGTACTCATTTTCATTATTTCCCCCTGTACTGCTACATCTTGCGCAATCGCAATCATAGAATCTTCTGCAAAACCTGCGTCGTAGAGTGTCTCAATTACGTTGTCAAAGTACCTCCCATCCTTGAGAAAGACAACGGTATCACAGACATTTGAAGTTCGTCTGACTCTATCCATATCGTAACAAGCGGGAACTATTGCAAGCGTTTCCTCCCCTTCTGCAAGGCTGATTTTTGCCTCTGCAGCGAATGCAAACATCGATGCTATGCCAGGGACAATATCAATTTCAATGTACCTATGATTCTTTGTCAATTCCCTGTGTATGTATATCCATGTGCTATATATCGAAGGATCTCCAACCGTCAAATAGACTACTTTTTTTCCGGACCTGACTGCAGCTGCAATTTGTTCAGCGTTTTCTTTCCAATAACCCTTCAATGCTTCTTTGTCTTTTAGCATTGGAAACATAAGACTGACAATTTTTGCAGATTTACTCAGGTATTTTTTCACTACGGAAAGCGCTATGCTCGGCCTATCTTTTTTTGCAGTGGGTGCAAAAACGACCTCTGCATTTTTGATCACGTCTACGGCCTTTATTGTAAGCAGTTCGGGATCACCTGGCCCGCATCCCACGCATGAAAGCCTCATTTTTGTATTTTGTAAAATTGAGTTATTTAAATTAAAAGATATTTTTAACTTGTCAAGCATCTAATGGGTATATAGGGGGGCCGGCATTTTAGTTAGAATTAAATAAAATCTTCTCACCTCAGCTTTTCGATCCAACTTTGCATATCGCTTAGTTTCAAGTATTAGAGTGTTTCGCGATGTGGTCCTATCGATCAGGTCTAAGATAAAAACGATCGAATGCAGCAAAGATCTTGTAATGATTTCTCGTGACAATTTATTCCAAGATTATTAGGAGCAAAGTGACAAATACAGTCTCTGAGACAAAGCCACCCATCGATATACTTCTTTGCATAGCTTAACTCTTCCATTTAAGGCTTTGTTGCAGAAACTATTATCACAGGATTCCTTGCTAGCATCATTGTACCTGTGGTCACTTTTCGTGCTTTAGAGATTATGATTTGTGTAACATCTGCTTCATCTAACTTTTCTTTGTAAATCGTGCTTATTGCTTTGTACATCGTCTCAATTAAAATAGTATCAATTACTATTCTACCACCTTTTCTCAATCTATCGACACTTAGCTGAATAATCTGTTCGATATTTCCCCAGCTCCCGCCAATTATTATAGCGTCAACCTGTGGAAGGTGCGGCAAGATATCCTGTGCGTTAGATAGCATTGTCTGAGCGTTTACGCCAAACTTTAGAAGATTTTTTCTAGTCAGGTCAATTGCCCTCTGATCAAAATCTATTGCATATACCTTATTGGCTTTTGTCTGCAAACAAAGCTCGACTGTTATGCTGCCGCTGCCGCAACCAATATCTATCGCAGAAGAATTCTCTTTTAATCGTAGTTTACTTATGACAAGCGCTCTTACATCCTCTTTTGTAATTGGAACCTGCTCTGTTCGTTCAAATAACTCGTCAGGAATGCCCGGAGTTCTGTAATCCCAAAGCAACGTCTATCTGATCAGATATAGAAGAATATATAGCCTTTAGCCTGCAAGTTTTTGATGCAATCCTGTATAGACGATTATCATAAACATTAGCAACATGAAAATAAAAGGAAATATGCCATTTGTAACCAACTTTCTTCGCATGGCCTGTGGTATTTTCTTTGCAATACTCTTAGCAACTCCGTACGATATGACATAAAAAACTATACCTATAAGAATTACTATTCCACCTGCAGTATTCTGATCAGTGCCTGGCGCTATTACAAGACCAGTAATTATACCAGCAATCAATCCCAAAATTGCTCTCATATAAAAAACTCGATCTAAGGGCTCCAACGATTACCCCTCTCATTAAATAACACTTGGTTTAATTCCTTGCGGTTTTATCGTTCTGTATAACAAAACTGCACTTGAAAGTCGTAGAGATCTTTACCTTGGCTCTTGGTTAATATTTGTGAAATATCCATGTGTGATTATGGAGTTGTCAGGTGTTGAATTACGTTATTTAGCTAATGAGATTAAAAACTCGGTAATTAAAGGGTATTATGTAAGTAATATCGCCGCAATTACAAAAGAGTCTCTCCTCTTCAAGCTACATCATTCAACTGAGCCTGATATAATACTAATGCTTTCGACAAGAGGGATCTGGATAACAAAGCTCAAGTTCAAACAAATTGAAGAGAATGTGCTTTTGGGCGCTATCAAAAGTGAGCTTGAGAGATCTAAGATCGAATCTATCGAGCAGATTGGTAGTGAACGTATTGTTACCCTAAAGTTTAAGCTCATGGATGGTAAATTAAGGACAATTGTCGGAGAATTCTTTGGTCAGGGCAATATAATATTATGTGACGAGAATATGCAGATTCTTGCTATTCTTAATCCGATTGAAGTCAGACATAGAACATTGAAAGCAGGTCTTCGCTATACTCCTCCGCCTATCCGTGGAATTGATGTGTTTGACTTATCAGTTGAGCAACTATGGTCTATGAGAAGTGCAGCAGAAAAGGATCTCGACGTTTTAAGGTGGATTGGAAGAAATATTTCTTTGCCTAAAAAATTTGTAGAAGAAATAGCTAAAAGAGCTGAGGTAGCAAAAATGAAAGTAGTGCAACTCACTGATGAGGACCTAAATAAAATATATGCTGCAATAAAAGGGTTAGTTTCAGATATAACTGAAGGAGGAAAAAAGCATAATCCTATACTCATCACGAATGTAGATGGGAAGGCGGAAGACGTCCTTCCGATCATCACAGATTATGCCACCAAATCAACATTTAAAAGAGCAACATCATATATGGAGGCAGTAGATGAAGTTCTTAGCCAAGATATATTGGACCTTGGTCGTAATGTAAGAACTATTGAAATGGCAAATCAGATAGCAGTTCTAGAGCATGACTTAGATGAGCAAAACAAGGCTAAGGAAGAAGTTATTTCGAAATCCTTTGTGATAAGAAAGCTTGCTAATGAGCTAATGACACTATCGTATAGTGGTATAGATAACCTTAATGATGATCTAATTAAACAACTGCTTACCACAAGCTCCGCAGCTATCATCAATGAAAAAGGGATGAGATTCTTGGAAGTAGTAGACGAACGCATTCAGATAGACCACAATAATTTGCCCAAGGTAGCATCTCTGTTATTTTCGAGGGCTAAAGAAATGGAAAGAGGTAGTGACTCGATAGATGAAGCCAAATCAATGCTACTTACTAGGATTGATAAACTGAGAAATCAGAAGGATATAATTCACAATAAGATGGTTGTCAAACAACATGTCAGTAAAGAGTGGTATGAACGTTATCGATGGTTCATAACAACTGACGGATTGTTAGCGGTAGGAGGGAGGGATTCTTCATCTAACTCTGCTCTGATTCGGAAACATTTAACTGAACAGGATATTGTATTTCATGCAGAGATTTATGGTTCCCCTTTCTTTATTATCAAAAATTCAGCTGTAGTTAGCCAAATAGAAAAAAGCTTGTATCAGGTAGCACAGGCAACTGTATGTTTTAGTAGAGCTTGGAAAGATGGATTATACAGCGCAGATGCATATTGGGTGGAGGCAGATCAAATAAAGAAAGGTGCGCCAACAGGACAATTTTTACCAAAAGGCTCATTCGTTATTGAAGGCAAGCGCAATTACATAAAAGGTATTGAAATAAGGCTAGCAATTGGGCTTATGGAATTAAGCAACAACAAAAGGTACGTTCTTGTCTGTGGACCGGCTGATGCAATCAAGAAAAGATCTCTGATATATTCGATTATGATGCCTAGCGGTACTGATCCGATGAATATTGCCAAAAAAATCAAAAGTGAATTTGTCAAAGCGTCTGCAGATGATATCGAATTAGCAGGTTTTATCAAATCAATCAGTGTTGATGAATTTATCAGAACTATTCCATATGGTCGGTCGAAAATTTCTTTAACTGAAAGAGGAGAGGGAAAAACAGCATCGCCATCATCTGCAGGAGGATCATCCGAAACATCAAAATCATCATCATCCGCACAGCCGACGATGACAAACACTTTAGCTAGGTAAGATTGAGCAAAGTAATTAAAGGCATATTTTTGATGTAAGATCGTGGTCAAAAAGTCGGTCGGACAACACCGAGATGCTAACATGACAACCCGGGTCCTCGTTAGAGATATCATGAATAGCCCTGTTGTCTCTGCTTCACCTCAGGACAATATCAAAGATATTGCTATAAGAATGAAAGAGGAAAGGATCGGGAGTATTGTAATTATGGAAAATGAAAAGGCGGCTGGAATTGTCACTGATTGGGATATAGTTTCGAATGCTGTTGTAAAGGACGTCAAACCAAGTATGGTTAAAGCTTCAGAAATCATGCAAGAATTACATACTATAGAGGGGGAAGAAGGAGTCACTGAGGCTGCTCGAGCCCTGCGACGGCACGGCATTAAACGTCTGGGCGTAGTTTATAAAAACAGACTGGTTGGAATCATTTCTGCGTCTGATGTTATCGCAGTTACTCCAGATCTAGTTGATGTCATTTCCGAAAAGGCAGCACTTAGGAGAGGAGAGATAGGACGATCTGCTGGCAACGTTTCAGGGTATTGCGATGAATGTGGTGAATGGTCCGATCTTTTGCAGTTCAATGAAGGAACATTTATGTGCGAAGAGTGTAGGGGCGAGGCAGGTAGTTAGTTAGATTAAAGCCAATTTTTTTAGCAGATGCCATGCTTGGGACTGTGGCTCGCAAGCTGCGTATTTTTGGTTTTGACACATTATACATGAAGGACATCAACGATGACGATCTGCTAAAAATTGGGATTGCAGAAAAAAGAATTATTCTAACTTGCGATAAGGAACTATTCAAAAGGATCGTAAAAGTAGGGACTCCCGGTGTTTTACTTGAAGGATCGAATGATTTAGAAGATATAGTTCATGCATTATTTAAACATGGGGTTTATTCGATAAATTTTGATACTACGAGTTCAAGATGTTCTTCATGTAATGGGGTACTATCAAAAGGAAACTATGAACAGATAAGAAAATATGTACATCCAAATGTCATAAAATGGCATAAAGACTTTTTCCGATGTGAAAATTGCTCTAAAGTTTACTGGGAAGGCAGTCACATTTCAGGCATTCGATCCTTAGCGAGGAATTTAGATATCAAAATCAAAGAAAAATTTGCAGAACAAGATATGACCAAAACTAATAGCCATGCTTTTTGATCTTGATTTTTTTGGTTATTTAAAATAAGAAAAATTTCAGCCATTAAAAAGTAGTTGGATTTGAAAATGACATCAACGATATCGCTAGCTTTGGAGAAACATATTTTCAAAAATCATGTAGCAGGGCGGCTGTCTTCTATAATCTGGATGGCATCGACTTTGAGTAAACAAACCTTTCACCTCAATTTACAATATTGTTGTTCTGTATATCTGTTAACAAAAGGTTAAAATCACGTAGTCGGCGACCACACTCTATAATGAGTTCAACTTCTGCTCTAGAACAAACTATAAACAAAGTTCTCTCCCAGAAAGAAGCAGATTTGATAGGACAACTAGATTCTGCTTACCAGGAGTCGGTATCTAATCTAGAATCATCTAGGACAAGATTGGAATCTGAATATGCAAGAATTGTGGAAGGAGCCAAGAAACAGGCGGAAAACCTTCGCAGGCAAATCATTGGATCAAGTCGACTGGCTGCGAGAAACAAGCAACTTGTTCTTATTGAGACGGCTGTAAATGATGCTTTTGAAAAGGCCAAGGCAAAATTGGCAGCTTCAAATAAAGAAGAAATTTACAAAGATCTTGTTACAAAAATGCTTGAAGATAGCTTTTCAGTTATAGGATCAGACCCGGTCATAGTTCAGTGCAACAGTAATGATTTTGATTTGGTAAAGAAGGTGATTTCTAATGTATCTACAAATAAGAAACCCGGAGTGACACTTTCGGATAAGCCCATAAACATCATTGGAGGAATTCGTGTAAAATCCTCTGACGGATCAACAACATATGATAATACTTTGGATTCTCGTATTGAACGGTTCAAACCTTTAATAAGGAAGAATATTGTGCAAATGATGAGAGGCGAGAAATAAGCTATGGTATCTAAAGGAAGAATCGTGTGGGTCAGCGGTCCAGCTGTGAGGGCCGATGGTATGTCTTCTACAAAAATGTACGAGACCGTCGAAGTAGGAGAGTCGAAATTAATTGGCGAAGTTCTCAGATTAACAGGAGATACTGCTTTTATCCAAGTTTACGAATCTACATCTGGCCTAAAGCCAGGTGAACCAGTGATTGGTTCTGGTCAGCCACTTTCAGTTTTGCTAGGTCCTGGTATAATTGGCAAGATTTATGACGGAATTCAACGGCCACTAGAAGAAATTGCACAGAAATCAGGATCATTCATCGGAAGAGGTGTGGCCACAACTCCTGTAGATATGAAGAAAAAATATAGATTTGTGACAAGCTTGAAAAAAGGAGATGAGGTTAGTGCAGGATCAATACTTGGTAAAGTTGAAGAAACTCCTCTGCTAACTCACAGTATCTTGGTTCCACCTGACCACCGTGGAGGTAAAATCGCAGATATTTCAAGCGAAGGTGATTACGACATAGAACATGTAATTGCCACCGTTGAAAAAGATGGCCAAAAAAGTGAGTTGAAGATGTATCATAAGTGGCCGGTCAGGATGCCGCGTCCATATGCTGAAAGATACGATCCATCGGTTCCATTAGTTACGGGACAACGCATTATTGATACTTACTTTCCTATCGCAAAGGGTGGAACCGGTGCAATTCCTGGAGGGTTTGGAACTGGAAAGACTGTTACATTGCATCAGATTGCAAAATGGGCAGACTCTAAAGTAGTGGTATACATAGGATGTGGCGAACGAGGCAATGAAATGACAGAAGTACTCGTAGAATTTCCCCACCTGATAGACCCAAGGTCTGGACGGCCACTTATGGAGAGGACTGTACTTGTTGCAAACACAAGTAACATGCCAGTAGCAGCTAGGGAGGCGTCAATTTACACGGGAGTCACAATAGCAGAATACTATAGAGACATGGGGTTTGACGTCGTGCTAGTCGCGGATTCAACAAGTAGGTGGGCAGAGGCTCTAAGAGAAATGTCGGGTCGTCTTGAAGAAATGCCTGCAGAGGAAGGATATCCATCCTATCTTGCATCAAGATTGGCCGAATTCTATGAAAGGGCAGGTCGAGTAAGAGCATTAGGCTCCCCAGAGAGAGCAGGTTCAGTAACACTTGTCGGCGCGGTATCTCCTTCTGGAGCAGACTTTACTGAGCCGGTTACGACTCATACGATTAGGTTTATCAAAACCTTTTGGGCTCTTGATACCAGATTAGCCTACTCAAGGCATTATCCTTCCATTAACTGGATGCAGTCATATTCAGGATATCTTGAAGATGTATCAAAATGGTGGAAAGAAAATGTAAGCGCAGAATGGTACGATCTGCGAGCAGAGTCTTATAACATACTTCAGAGAGAAGATACTTTAAAGGAAATAGTGAGACTATTGGGTCCTGAGGCATTGCCAGATGAAGAAAAATTGGTTCTAGAAGTAGCAAGAATGGTGAAAATTGGTATTCTACAACAAAACTCTTTTGACAAGGTGGATACCTATTGTGGCCCAGAAAAACAACTAAAAATGGTAAAATTAATGGTAAACTTCTATAAGGAAGCTCAAAAATCTCTTAAGGAGGGTGCTTCTCTAGCAGATATTAGAGCCATGCCTATTATAACAACTCTTCTAAAAGCCAAATTTGAAGTTCCTGATGATCAGGTGGCGAAATTGGGTTTGATTGATAAACAAATGATTGAACAGTTTCAGAAGGTATCTGGACGTGAGGAGGTAAAGGTCGTTGTCTGAGACTACTGCAGCAGGTGTGGAATACAGCAGAGTAGCTGAAATTAAGGGCCCTCTTATGATTATAGAAGGCGTCACAAAGGTGTCCTTTGACGAGCTTGTGGAGATTGAAACATCCGGTGGTGAAAGGAGATTGGGCCGGGTGGTAGAAGTAGGCTACGGAAAAGCTGTAGTTCAGATCTTTGAAGGCACTACTGGGCTTGCAATAAGCGGTACGAGAGCAAAGTTCCTTGGTAAAACCATGACTATGCCTGTTTCGCAAGAATTACTTGGCAGAGTATTTGATGGGCTTGGAAGACCTAATGATGGACTTCCTGACCCAGTCGCAGATAGATTTATTGACGTCAACGGAGAGCCAATGAATCCAGAGCGCCGGGAATATCCAACGTCTTTCATCCAGACGGGGGTTTCAGTAATAGATGGGATGCTTACACTAGTCAGAGGTCAGAAACTTCCCATTTTTTCAGGTTCCGGAATGCCTCATAACATCCTTGCAGCGCAGATTGCACGCCAAGCGTCAGTAGTAGGAACAAAAGAAGACTTTGCAGTGGTGTTTGCCGCTATTGGTGTTCAATATTCTGAAGCACAGTATTTCAAACGGAGCTTGGAGGAATCCGGTGCCCTTAGGAGAAGCGTCTTATTCCTAAACCTTGCAGATGATCCAGCTATAGAGAGGATTATAACTCCGAGAGTCGCTTTAACGGTAGCTGAATACTTGGCATTTGATTTGGGGATGCATGTGTTAGCAATTCTAACAGATATGACAAATTATGCTGAAGCACTCAGAGAAATTAGCGCTGCAAGAGAAGAAGTTCCGGGTAGGAAGGGATATCCGGGTTACTTGTATACAGATCTTGCAAATAACTATGAACGTGCAGGCAGAATCAAAGGCAAGAATGGAAGTGTAACTCAAGTTCCAATTTTATCAATGCCGGCAGACGATATAACCCATCCAATCCCAGACCTCACAGGGTATATTACTGAAGGGCAAATTGTCCTGGGCCGTGATCTCTTTAGAAAAGGCATCTATCCGCCTGTAAATGTCCTTATGTCTCTCTCGAGATTGATGAAAGATGGAGTAGGTGAGGGAAAGACACGAGCTGATCACATGGAAGTTGGAAACCAACTATACGATGCCTATTCAAGAACCCAAGAAGTACGGGCACTTTCAGAGATCGTCGGGAGGGCAGGTTTGACTGGCATTGATTTAAAATACCTTGACTCAGGCGATATATTCGAAAGCCAATTTTTAAAGCAGAGCAATGACGAAAATAGAAGCTTGGAAGAGACTATGAGCAGAGCATGGGATGTACTATCCACGCTGCCTGAAGGCGAGTTGACGAAGATAAAGGAGAAGAATGTGAGGCAGTACTACAAAGGGAATAAGTAACTGGCATGTCATTTGGAACAAGAGTCAGTGCCACAAAAATTGAGCTTATTAAAATTAGACGATCTATGCAAGTAGCAAAAATGGTCCACAAGATCCTCGATGACAAACGTGAGGTATTATTAAAAAAGATTGATGAAATGATCGAAGAAGCTAACAAGGCTAGAGGGGATATATGGTCTCCACTTGGCGAAATATACACAGCTGTTTATGATGCTTATATGTCGCTTGGCACTGCAACCTTAGAGTCCGTCTCAGATTCAACTCCAAGCATTATGGAAGTTGATGTTAATGTTAGAAGAATCGTGGATGTAAAAATCCCCACACTTCAAGTAAGGACTAAGGAGGGTGGCCAAGATCTGTCTTATGGATTTGTCGAGACGAACGCATCAGTAGACAAAGCAGCTAAACTTATCAAAAATATGCTTCCAAAAGTTTGCAAAGCTGCAGAATATGAAAACGCCATATTTAGTCTAGCAAAGGAGCTTGAGCGCACCCAGAAACTTATCAATGCACTTGAATTTGTGATCATACCTCAATACGAGGGTGCGGTAGCTTTTATACGTGCAACCCTTGAAGAGCGTGAGAGAGAAGAATTTGTTCGCCTTAAGAAGGTTAAAGTAGTCCTTGAGAAGAGAAAGGTTGCAGAACAGCAAGGTAGCGCGATTGAAAAGATATGACTGACGATATTATTATTGCTAGCCATTTTGAGAAGGCTCGAGCAAGATTAAAAACAGAACACGATTCGCTGGTTCAAAAGATTAAAGAAGAAATTCAGCAGAGCAAGAAAAAGACATTATCTAAAATGTAAATTTTCCAATTATTTTCAACTATCTGATATTATTGATCGATATTATTGATTGGAACTAACTTCTTCTTGCAAACCCTGTCTCCTGCATGAAGTGATTTTAAAAATAAATCTGGTCTATTAGTTATAATTAAATAGGGCATTTATATTCGAAACTTTAATATGGAAACGAGAGAATGGACTACAATTTCAATTCTGACTATTCTTATCACCGTTACTTTTACAGGTTTTCTCTCTATGAA
>JAFAQB010000106.1 GCA_019246625.1 Nitrososphaeraceae archaeon | reverse complement strand
AGTAGCTGATGGATATGGCCTTATTCCATTGAGACCTACAATTACTTGACAGTTAGATGTAGATGCATTACCTATAGAAGTGCCCAAGATTGTAAGATCTTTACCTAATGGTACTTGTTGACCTTTGGTAGGCGAGGTTATATTTACAGCTTTGATACTGGAAGTAGTGCCGGTTGTCGTTCCTATTACAGGCACGGGCTGGGCAGTAACCGATACTACTAAGCTAGTAATAACACTAAATCCAATTACAAAGACAGCAGTAATTGAAGCTACTAATGCAATAGTATTAACTCGTCGTACTATTCGTTTCTTTGATAATGCCGCAGAATACCTATTATTAAGTTTCATTTGTTATCTAGCATACACTAAATATTATTTAATCATTTTATTAGTTAATGGAGCATTTGCTTAGATCTCCACATATACAAAGTGCTGGAATTACGATTTGACAGTAAGGGAAGAAAGGAAAGATAGTTCCTACACCATAGTAGTCGATTTTCACACTGTTCCACTTATCTCTGATAATTCTGTTTATTCCTTTACCATTGTCTTTACACTTACAATAACACGATTATTTCTACTTTTACTGATACAGATATAGTTTCCTTCCTTTAAACTTAAAAGCATTACTTAGTAGATTATAAACTACGAGTCATTCTTGCGTTATCTGCTTTGAAAAAAGGTCTTCCTCTTTTTCACATCCCTTCTATAAACCATCGTTAGACAAATCACAAAACTCAAGACTATTGTTGAGCAGGACCAATCCTATATAAGCATCCATTTCCATATGATAATATATATAAATATCCATCAGGACCAGTCTTAATATCTGTTATTCCACCAAAGCCAGTTCCAAAAGTTATTTCAGAAACTTGTTCTTTATTGTCTGCTACATTGTCGGTTAATTTAGGTTCGATAGTATTTGGATCAAATCTAAAGCCAGTCCTAGTTTTGTTAAGTTCAAAATAATATAGATTTCCATTATTAATATCTCCCACGAAAATATTGTTCATATACTTTTGACCAAGCTTTGATGATTTGAGAAATTCGATATCTGTTACTCCGATACAATTATACCAGCTAAATACGGGATCAGAATAGTGAGATCCTCTAAAATTGACTAAATTTCTTTCAGTTACATTGCTCCTAGACATAGGTCCCATTACTTGATACCAGCCGCTGTTAAATCCAGGCTTAACTAAATTGACTTCATCATAAGTGGCTTCGCCATTTTCTGTATCCCATATATAACCAGTAATAGGATCAAATGTCATTCCAAAGCTGTTTCTAATGCCATATGCATAATATTTGTGCATTGCAGAATTAGTGTCATTTATGAAGGGATTTTTAGGAGCTGCTGAACCATCACTTGGTTTAATTCTTAATATAACAGAGGTATCATCTGGCTCCTTTCCATGCTTATTGTTTTGTAAAAGACCATCTCCTGTATTCAAGTTTCCAATTACTACATAAAGATAATGATCTGGACCTATGATCATTTTTCCTCCATTGTGATATGGTCCAGGCGCTGCTGGAAGGTCCAATAACAAATCAGGGTTGAAAAGTAGATGTTTCTGTTCATTCCAATCATATCTATAAACCCTATTTCTTAATGGTTCGCCAGGTTTGGATTCTGTGAAGTAAAGGAATACTTCGGAATGTGTGATATTGCTCGTTGTTGCTGGTATTGTCTTTGTAGTAGTTGTTACTTTTTTATTTACTATTTTTTCTGACGTATTTATATCACTTTTTATGGCATTGGGATTATCTATATGATGATTATTACTATTACCAATACCATCATATCTTCTTAGTGTAGCAATTCCTAATAATCCTCGTTCTGCTGTCGTATTAACTGATAATGTTAATATGGGCTGCTTTTGTAATATCCCATTTGAAATGAGACGAACTTGGCCATTCTTCTCTAAAACCAAAAGGTTGTTACCGTCTAAAAATGCCATGCTAGTTGGAAAAGCCAAGCCCCCTGTAACCTCTTGTACTTTTAATGCGTTTCTTTCTGGAATCCTCAAGGATGGATCTTGCTTTTGCGTCTGCTGCTGCTCTTGTTGATTGTATAACAGTGCATTATACAAACCATAGCCAAAAAAATAAGCGACAATAAAAAAAATACCAATAGATGCTAAACAAATTAACAAGTAGAACTGCAATGATAGACCTCTTTTTATCTATTTTATACAGCATATTTTATTTTTGCTTTCTTAGGATACTTCTCCATTATAAAAAACAATGGTTAAAGTATTTGTAAATTGGGTTTATGTTATACCTTTTGCCTCTTTTTGTAATTTTTTTAGATTAGATTCACATCTATCTTGCAACATACCTGTATCTTTTATCTGGAGAATACACAATTGATCAAAAGAAGATTCAGTCTCTTTGTATTAGTTGGTTGTTTGCTTATCTTATAAATCTTGATATAATCTCCATCTCTTCTTGAGTAGTGCAGAGGATCTGAAATCTATCTATTTACTAGAATGGTTTATTCTATCCATGTTGTGTAATATAGATGAGATTAACACAAAGTAACAGAGAAAGTAAAGATAGATAGAGGAAATAAAGAAGACTACAACGACACACTGTGTTATTACTTCTAATTTGTGAAAAAATTGTGTTTATGTTCCTCAGAGCAAAAATGTTCTATCTTCAAAACTCCTCTGTTAGAATCCCCATCAACATAGGGCCAATCTTCCTTATCTGAAAACTCTTTGCCACAATAAGCACAATAGACCTTATCATTATTCTCATCTTCGCCTTCCATCATTGATATCGCAGCTTGTACCCTTTATAGGCATATTTGTTATTGATATACTCTATCAACAAAAATTTTTTTATACACGATAAGGTTTCTAATCATGTTTTGGATAGTCCATTTTTGATCGCGTCCATATGCTGAGCTTTCTGACAATATATTGTATATTTGCTTAAACCTTTTTATCAATGTCCACTCCAACTCTGCCCCGCCAAGAACATTATCAACCATCCTATATGTTCCCCGTAAAGATACAATAAACACCTTTTGCCAACTACTAACGTACCATATATTGTGAAGTACATAGCTTTAGGGGCCGTATAGAAACCATGCTATATAGTCAAAGCTATGTAAGAGTATAATAATACCAATGATTTATTGAAAGAATCAAAGTACGTTAGACTGGCTAATAATACCATGTTCCGTATTATGAATAAGTCTAGAATACCATCATTATTCCTACAT
>JAFAQB010000081.1 GCA_019246625.1 Nitrososphaeraceae archaeon | reverse complement strand
AGAGGTTTGGAGGAAATGAAGAGAGTATTGAAACTCAACGGTAAGATGATTATTCTCGAGATTGATCCAAATACCGGAATAGGAAAGCGGCTGAAGATCATATCTTAAGGTGAGTCTGTAAAATCTACTGATCTAGGTTATTTTTTGGAACTATCAGGAACAGACAAATCGATATAAGGAGTGGAAGACGAGGAGGCTGAACTTGTTACGTTGACATTAGACATTAGTCATAACATATCTATAGCTGAAAAGATAATGATTAGATATCTTGGAAGCCTTGCACATCCCATGGCAAACTCTGACTAGTGTTAAAAATGGAGATTCAATTATTTTAGAATATCTCCTAGCTATTATTCAACTTGGGATATAGCAAACACAAGCATGACGAACCCCAAATGAAAAGCTGAAGACGGTGCAGTACACGCTCAAGGAACTTGCAATTTGTCATATGGATACTTTTTGATAAAGATAGCCATTCCTATGATAGCACTACCGGTAAAGAGACTGCTATACATTACTGCAGCATTTAAACTGAAGTTATCCCATAAATATCCAAACATGATGTTACTCACAAAGAAACCTACTCCCACAATAATATTATATATTCCATACGCAGTTCCACGCAAGTCTGCTGAGGTATAACGAGGTATTACTGCCCGCTGTAAAGTGTCAGAGATTCCCATGTAAATACCAAATACAGCTGCTAATACAAATGCATAAAGAGCATTTCTTACAAAGAGTATCATAAGCAAGGATGAAACTGCAAAGACCACATATCCTACCATTAGTACCTTTTCCTTACCGATTTTATCTGCTACAAGGCCTGTAGGTGTGCTTACCAAGGTATATGAAATATTGATTACAGCATACACTAATGGTATCACATCCTTGCTTATTCCCAAGTTAGATGCTTTCAGCAAAACAAAAGAATAGTTATATGCACCAAGACTAAAAGCACCTGTAATAATAAGCAGGATTACAAATGATCTGTTTCCTCTTAGTAGCTTACCAAAATTTGAAAATATTGTAGCAGTTTTAGAAAGTCTTTTAATTGCAACCTCTTTGATAGCAAATATTAATATAGTGACGGCAATAGCACCAGGAATCAAAGAAAAAAGAAATATTCCTCTTATATCAATCACCTGAAGAAGAACAAAAGCTGTTATCGGTCCCACTATTGCTCCAGCCTGATCCATGGTTCTGTGTATTCCAAATGCCTTACCGGAAGCAGATTCTAGAATGGAGTCAGCTATTAATGCATCTCTAGGTGCTGTTCTGAACCCCTTTCCTACCCTATCACTAGCTCTTACTAAAAATGCATCGAACCATCCTGTGGTTGCTGCAAAAAATGGTTTACTGATCGTAGATAAACCATAACCAATAAGAATGAATATCTTTCTTTTTCCAGTCTTATCAGATAAAGAGCCAGAAAGCATTCTAAAGGCATAACTGAAAAGCTCTGCTGAACCCTCAATACCTCCAAGAATTGTTCTTGGAGCTCCAAGATTTGAAACTATGAATAGAGGCAGTATTCCTAGAATCATTTCTGTAGAGAAATCAGTAAAAAAACTGACTAGTCCTAGGGCAAAAACGTTGCGCATTCCAAGAGCTTTATCTTTTTCTCCTTCAAAGCTATCCCTTGTTGTCATGTTCTTTCTTTATTTTTATTAGTGCAAATAACATCATCACTAGTATAATAAGGACACCAATATGGTTGATTACGATTTTGATGTTTTATGTTTTGACAACGAACTAAATTCGCAGAATAAATCTGATGACAAACAAGACGAAGAAAAGCAAGAATACAAAAGTGGAGAAATAACAAAGACAAAACAGACTTTTTGAGTTGAACGTGTAAGATTTAAATTGCATTTGCGCCACAGGCTGTTTATTATTTATCTGATGATGATTCATATGCTACGCCTTTACATTCTCGATAATACTTGTATAATTGGATCTCAACGACATTCAGGTATCTGGAGTACCACTACCACTGTTATCAGTTACTGCCAATGCCGCTATTATCTCCTAAGTTAGGGCAAATAAAGAAATAATAAAAGGAAATCCTATTTCTTTGTATCTTCGTTGCCAAGAAGTCTTCTTATTGCAGCGCACTTATGCTGATATTCTTGTATTGCGTTTGATATCTCTCCTTGTGCTAATCAGATTATCTTTGTATTTACAATGGTGTTCGATAAGTTTCTCATAGCAGCGCGTTAAGAAAAAAACACCCTATATTATTAACGATAAAGTTATAACCGCGAACATTCTGCCACATATTCTATGGGTTTTTGTTAAACGATGGAGCACATTATGGGCTCCTCAAGCCATTGCTTTTGATGTGGCGGATGATTTAGGAGCATTCAGCTAAGCAACGACACTTCGAATGTTTTGGTCATAATGGTAGCAGAGCTAACGCACTCTGACAACAAGAGTCTGGGAGTTTTGCTACAACATGCAGTATGAAGAACCAAGAGTCAAGGTTGCAAGCAGCGATGACGATGATACCCTTTTGCTTACATGGATTAAAGGTCACGCGGAAAGGGAAAGAGTTGCTAATGATCTTGATTAGAATGTATTCATCATCCCACACGCATCCAAGTAAACATTCCCAACGTCTATAATTACTATGCATTAATCATTCTAATTACGTTATTAAGAGCACATATTAGGATCGCACCTGGTTTTCTAGCTAAATTGCATTTTATTCAGCTATTCTTTTGTTAAAGGCGTCATAAGGTAAGGTTTTTGATATACTATTAGCAATAAGATTAAATGTAGAGTTTGAAGGATCGCAATAAATGGGATGCCACAACATACCATTGTATCTCTACTATACAGGAGAAATGGGGAAAGGATGTTCTCGAAAGAAAAAAATGGAATGCAAATGAGATTGTCATGGATGCTGGCTGTGGAAGTGGGAGAGTCACCAAAAGATTAGTTGAAAAAGTTGGAAAAGGAGGATTTGTTTATGCTGTAGATATTGATACTAATATGATTAACCAAGCAAAGGAGTATCTTTCAAGTTTTAAAAATGTACTTGTGATTAAATCAGATCTACTTAATGTAGAATTGCCAAGAAGAGTGGATGTCATATTTTCTAATGCTGTTTTGCATTGGATATTAGATCATAAGAGATTGTTCAAACAATTTTGGAAATTATTATCAGAAGAAAGCAATAATGAGAATAAAGAAATGAAAGGGAGGGGACTCCTGTTAGCTCAATGCGGTGGATATGGAAATTTGGATAAAGTGTATTCATTGATGAACCAAATAAGAGGATTAAGTGAGTTTGAAGCCTATTTTGTAAATTGGAAAGAACCGTGGTATTTTGCAAAACCTGAGGACACCGAAAAGTTACTAAAACAAACAGGTTTTAAGAATATCAAGACATACCTCTCTGATGGTACTACTACCTTCACGAATCGTACAAGTTATTCTATCTTTGTAGAGACTGTTATTATCAAACCTTTTTTAGAATATTTGCCAAATGAGAAAGTAAAAAGATCATTTCTGAAAACATTTTTGGATAACATTGAACAAACCGGATTAGCTTGGACTTTAGATTATGTGAGGCTCAATATCGTAGCCCAAAAATAAATGATTCTTACATTGAACTTTTGTTCATCATCTTGTATGCTAGATTTTGGTATTAATACTTTCTTCAAGTTTAAGAACCGAAGTACAGATCAGGCTAGGCCGTCAGAAGTAACTATAGCGATATATATCCTAGCACATTTAATTATTTTCGTGGAATGTAAGGCATAGGTTATTCATATTACAGCCAGATATCACTTGAAATAACCAGAGTCGATGAGAGTAAATTAATAAAAATAATTCTCGGAGTTTACTTTGCTCAAATCTACTCATATTGGTAAAACTTTAGGGTGGCAAAGTCATAATACTAAATGATTGTCAAATGCGATCCCTTTGTCACGATTATTGTAGTAGCTTTATGTTTACGTCGAAATTCAATTGCTATTGCTATAGTCTTATTCATATGAGATAAGTTATAGAGTACAATGGAAAATATGGATAATTGCCGTATTATTTCTATGCAGCAGCAGCTGCTACCGGAATAGCTGGAATACTGCACTTAATGTTGTTCTTCAATGGATCAGGTAGAGGCATAAGCAATTTTGGAATAGTCTTTCTGGTATCTGGAGTACTTCAGTTATTTTGGGCAATACCCATGATGAGAAGATGGGGGAGACGATGGTATTACATAGGAATTGGTGGAGCAGTGGTATTGATTACTATTTGGGCTATGACAAGTGCCAAACCCGCTTACATGAGGAAGAGCACTACCAATAAATTCTTTGAGTATTATAAGAGTTATTTGAATTTGCTTTCATTATAATAACTTGTAATAATATTAGTCTCAATAGAAAAAGGTCAGAAAGCACCTAAAATTAATCAAAACACATACAAACCAATAAGATAGTTGGAGTAAATAAATAATAATTGAGAAAATGCCTAATAATTGCTACTACATATCTAAAATGGCAATAGCTTTAACATACACACTTATGATATACAAAGATACCTATGGGAAGAGTGGCCCCATCCAATAGCCATTATTTTGCCTTGTCCATGCGTAGAATCTATTCGAAATGATTTTTCTTATTTCTTAAAGAGTAGCCACTTATTATTTATAATGCAGTTGATTTGTTGTGAAGTGCAGGACGATGTTCGTGATAGATTGGACAGACCTTGTTGGACCACTGGCAGTTTTCAGAGCTTTGGGTTTTATCCACAACTCACATAATTTACGTGTGGTGTTTGCAGCGGCACAGTAGTATCTGAGCCTACAAGCCTCAAGTGATTGGCTTCTAATACTGCACTAATATCACATTGAGATATGCCACTTGATTCAAAATTAGCTACAGGATACATAAGATCATGGAAATTAGCATGTCCAAGTCCAAGAGCATGTCCTATCTCGTGTTCTGCTATCTGTTCTATGTTAGATAAGTCAAAAGACATACCCATAGCATTTGTTGATAAGGTTATTTTTACATGGTTTAAAAACCCATTACTATCAAAGCTATCCTCTGAAAGTCCAGGTATAGCCACGCGAAAGTTTTTTCCTAATGAAGAGGATACACTATGATGACTACCAACTTTTAGTGATTTTGAAACAACGTTGATTTCTATTTCAGGCTGTGTTACATTATTGCCGCCGGCAGATGCTTCTATAAGTTTAAGACCTGTGAGTTTTGAATTCCAATTCGCTATAGCATTATGAATGGCGCCCCGAGCCACTGAATCTCCGCCATTTATCTGGTATGTTAATATGCCATTTACAAGCTTGTCACCCCATCCACAGCAGATCTGAATAAAATTTGGTGGCAGTTGTTCTCCACTGCTACTGTTGGCATGTCTCTTTGCCATTATTGATCGAGATGTAAAA
>JAFAQB010000322.1 GCA_019246625.1 Nitrososphaeraceae archaeon | reverse complement strand
GCTAAGTGACATGGTGGAATTATTATCTTTGGCAAAAAGAGGTGTAATCAAACCTGTAGTTTCAGATACGTTCAAACTCAGTCAGGTTACAGAGGCATTGTCAAAGCTAAAAGAAGGTAAAATCATTGGCAGGGGAGTGATTAACCCTTGAAAAGTAAACACTAAACCAATATAGGTTGCAGAGTGA
The DNA here is from genome assembly GCA_019246625.1 of Nitrososphaeraceae archaeon. Classification (GTDB taxonomy): domain Archaea; phylum Thermoproteota; class Nitrososphaeria; order Nitrososphaerales; family Nitrososphaeraceae; genus Nitrososphaera_A. Next base: position 2,931 of record JAFAQB010000322.1, on the reverse strand, counting down.
GGTATACAGCATCGATCCATTTCTTGTGTGCTGCTGGGATCATAACTAAAACATCGTAGATTTTAAATTGTACTCATTGTTTATATTTTGAATGGTCTCTACTAACCGAGCCAATTTGACAGGTTTTATGAGTATTTGTATTTTCTTATCTGAGAAGAATTCATCCTCACTAAGTTCCTCTTTAACACTTTCGAATGCTGTTACTAGTAGTATGGGTGTAAAAGAATATTTGTCAAGAATTTCCCTTGTTGCTTGTAGTCCATTCTTTCTGCCTGGAAGTTTATAATCAATTATGACTATGTCGGGCATATATTTTTCATAATCTATTAATACCTCGTCAGCAAAAGTGGAGCTCACAATCACAGAATACCCTTTGGATCTGAGAAAATCCTTATACAATAATAGAATATCCAGCTCGTCTTCTACTATCATCACTTTATGAATTTGTTTTTGCTGTCTGGATATTGGCATGTATGATATTAGCTATAATTCCTAAAAAAGGTATTAGTTAAGTATTAGGAATAGGTCTAAATCGAAGAACTGCTCCAACTTTTCCAATACTTGCTAATTGAGCGCCTTCTTCTGTCTTTCCAGATATTATTTCGAATTTGCTTCCGCTTTGTGTGACCAACTCCTCTAAATAATCTACTATATCTGTTTCGTAACTTTCAAAATCAATCGCGCCGCAAGATGGACATGGCTTAGAGAGGAGTTCCTGCTTTGTTCTTTGCAAGTTGTGTCTTTCGATAAACTTTTCTTGAGTGGTTCCACACCTTTTACATTTTACATCCAGCTTTACGTAAGCAACATCGTCGGTTACAATAACCATGTCGACAGCTCCACTCTTTAATGACTTTACAACGTCTACAATACCGTAAATGCCAAGACCCTTTGTAGCATGAACCTCACTCATAAACTTCTTCACAATTCTTTTTTCTTCCATTAGGCGATATTCGGTCATTACTCCTTGTTCATTCACTTTATCTATGATTTCCCTTACGCCTTCGTCACCTGAGTACGACGTATCTATTGTGCTTATGACGCTGTTTTGCAACCTGTAATCTAGATATTCTTCTCGGAGAAAATTTTCTTTAGTCGGACCAGGTCCCCCCACGATAATGCCTTTTACATAGAATTGATCAATGAATATCTTTTGCGAACGGTCTGCAATCCTATGATAATATTCATTTAATTCGTTGTCGCGCAGCCTTTCAAACCTTCTGGCGGATTGCCCTCCTTGTCGATGCTTTCCAGCCACTCCAGATGTGAGGGTATCTATTACTTCCCATCTATCACCTGTCAAAATTCCTAAACCAGCTTCTTGAGTGTCGATAGCCAAAATTCCTATTATCTTGTCGTCTTTCATCATATCCTTCAAATGATCCGTCCAAAAGTGATCATCACATCTATAGAGGTTTATTTGGATTGGCTTTGGAGGGATAACTGAGTAGAGTTCAATTTTCTCTGTACCAAATCCTTTTCCAGTTGGAATAGCTCCACAGAATATAACAAGACCATTTTCAGGTGTTTCCTTAAAAAGCTTCAGATGCTCAACAGTTCTACTGAGGGCATCTTGCACATGGGTTCGAGTCAAGTCTGACTTAATGTTTGATGCAGTTCCAGCTTCATTCCGTAACTGGGAGATGACATCAAAAATTTGCCGCCGCGGAGGAATGTATACAGTCACCAACTCCGTGCCATGTCCAGAAATACTTGATAATTGATTTAGCATTTTTTTGAGTCTATATCTTTTTACGGAATCCCAATTGCTAGTCTGGTTACTCTGCATGATATTTACAGCAAGAAGTCTTGGTTCGCACATAATATAAGGCTATCAACATGGCATTCAAAGAATAAACAGAAATTATAATGTGACCTCGGAGAGGTTATAAGCTATATCGAGTAAAAAAAGAGTTCGTCTAATGCTTCCAAGGCTAGAGTATATTAAACAGGCGAGGATTAGGTTAGGAATTACCCAAAGAAAACTAGCGTCTGTAGCTGGTATTAGTACATCCATGATAAATCAGATAGAGTCTGGACGATGTAAACCTAGCTACGAAACTGCTAGGAAGATATTCGAAATTCTAAATTCCTTAGAAGGTCGATCTTCTCCAAAAGCAGGAGATATTTGTAGCCGAAATCTAATATCAGTCCAGAAAAATGAAACCCTTCATTCTGCCATAGGGAAAATGAGGCTGAATTCGATTAGCCAGATCCCAGTCTTTGATGGTTTTCGTGTGGTAGGAATCATCAGTGAAGATGGACTTGCAAAGAATGTCATCGAAAAGGATGAAAAGAAAATTCGTGATATGCTTATAACGATAATAATGGAATCTCCGCCGCCTGTAGTAGACGTATCCACACCAGCGAAGGCTTTAATTCCGCTAGTTAGATTTGCAAAATGTGTCCTAGTTAGTGAGCGAGGAGATGTTATCGGCATAATAACGGTAACGGACATCCTAAAAATGGTAGAATAATAAACAAATATAGATGGCTAGTCAGTCACCTTTTCAAGGCCGATACAACAATCGGCATACCCAAGACATTTCCGACAAATGCTCAATTTGCTGTTATCGTCTAGTTCTGATTCACATAGCGCACATCTCTTCTTGGTATTCTGCAATCCTGCGTTATATCGGCACAACTAATCAACGATAGATGCTGACCTATTTGAATTCTTTTAAGGGTATTATCAAACCACATGTTGCAAATTTTTACATTTATTAGGGCTGCTCTTATTCGTAGGATTCATAGGGTATCATCAACATATTATTATTATTTTAATATCTGTCCTCTTGTTTCGTCTTTGTCAAATTATAACTATGAATTGATATATTCTAGTATGTACATCACTAATGATTATCACTAATGATAATCAGAACCCATTCTATTGTTCTTATAACATAATCCATACTTGATTCTAAATTTCAA
>JAFAQB010000291.1 GCA_019246625.1 Nitrososphaeraceae archaeon | reverse complement strand
ACCTCTTACATCTCAAGCGAACATAGTATATAGTATCTAGAATTAAGATTCAAATGACTAACTACTACCATTAATTGCGTACACTAGTAGTTAGTTTCCTTTGATACCATTTGCAACAAGTACTGAATAGCAACCAAGACCACATTCTTCACAAATTGGTTTTAACCCTTTACTATCTGCGCTTCCTATGCAACATGGCTGCTTTATTCTTCCCATATGATCTAAAGACAGCATGGCCCATGACGGACACTGTATTGGTGTAGTACCTATGCCTCCCCAGTTGCCTTTCATCAACGATAACTGCTTTTCTCCGTTGATTACAAAATGGGGGTATTTCTTTCTTAAAGAAATGAGGTTGTCAACTACTTTAGTGCGTTTATCTCCAAATGGCATCCATAAAGGATCATTTTTTATAAATGGTGTATGAAATTGAAATCCTATTTTATTCACTTTACTTTTCCATTCTTCTGTTAAATCTGTTGCTTTAATTGTGTAAATCTAGTAGAGATTATTATATTTTTCACATTTCCAATGGTTCACATTTTCATGTTTTTCTTTTTCTTTTTCATATGACGGCAACAAATTAGAATCCTATTGTATTATTTTTGTAGCAGAATCCTGTTTTACCATTATAGTTAACGTGGATATAGTTGAGTTTATACTTTTTTGAACCACATGCTCGTCATAGGCTATTCCTTTGATTTTAACCACCAACTGTATTACTTGTCGTAGCAAGCCTTGTAATCACGAATCAATATCTGTTTTATATTATCTGTGAGATCTTCAAGTTGCTGACTAGTTGGATCTTTCTTTCTGCCACTGTCACTACTAATTTTCTTAATTCCAAGGGAATCTAGTTCATTAGACCACCAATTTACGTTTCCAGACTGTTCATTATCTTTGATATCGTAGGTTCGCTTATCATCGTTGTTGTCGGAACTGCAGTGGTAGTTTTCCTCTTTACTGTTTTTCGTGGGTATCTAACTTTCCCACCGTTAAAACGATATACAATTCATTACTCAACATAGAGTATATTGATACATAATTAAACGTATGTAATAGCATTTTTCTTTTTACTATTGTATTAAACTTTGAATCTAAGTCTTCTTTCTTCAATAATAGTTCTTTATACTTTCAATATCGAGTCCCATCGATCCGGCCACAATAGCAAGTCTACGTCGGCCGCTTATTCTTTTAGATTTTAGCGGCCGCCGTGTCGTCTCACTGATTGCAGCCTTTCCCAAAAGACACTAATCAAATTTCTGCACTATTTATTTTCCTCTTGAGCGGCCGACACCTAATTCATATATATGCACAATTATGAAAAGCTCAAGCCTAACTAACAGTGCACTATATCGGGTCGTTTATTATTCTAAGTTTGTTGTCTTCTTTCGTTTTTAGTTGTGTTTTATTATTTGATGGTTTCGCTGCTACTGCTCTCACTACTAGCGCTTTCTTGTTCATCTAATCTAATTTCCTCAACTCGTTTTCTAAGAATTGCTTATACTTCTTTTTCTCTTCTTCAGTCATTTTGTCAAGATTTGAGCTCAATGTTGAACCTATAGTAGATACTCTGTCTATAAGATCCATTGACATGAATTTTCCTACATTGCCTATTCTAGACATTATAAGCATTTGTTTTTAGAAGATATTGCTAACAGATTGTAGGTCTGCAGCCATATCTAAACCGTTTCTAGTAATTTCATATCTTCCGTTGTCTGTTTCTGCTATTAATCCTTCTTCAAGTAACCTACCAAGCATCGGATAGATTAGTCCTGGAGAAGGTCTCCATTTACCATGGCTCTGTACAATAGCTTTGTCAATAATTTCTTTGCCTGTCATTGGGTGCTTCGTTAACAAATCTAATATGTAGCGTCTGGAGAAACCTCTTGGAATTGAACTTCCAACCTTGGATAACCAGTACGATAACATGCTCATATCACTAGTAATATCGCTAGCGACTTATTAAGATTTCATTCTTTGGGAGTGCTTGGAAGGGAGATCGCAGATTATGATTTCAGTACCCCAAGATGACCTATTACCCATAGAATCAAAGGAAGGATATGTATCAGCAGTAGCTATAGACATTCAACACACTTTGATCAGTTTAGATTAGCTGGATTGATAGAAAGAAAGAGCAAAAATCAGAAAGCAGTACAATAACAACGATAGCCGCGACAGGTAGTTTGTTGCTCTTTGACCACTTTATTATAATGGCCTTCACATATCCTGTTATCTGATTGTAACCCAAATAGGATGAGGACACTTACATTTCATTTATTTATTTATTTAGTCACTTAGTTTTGTAGGCTGCTTTAGACTAGCTTTTTATTTGCAGCCTTGGAAATACATTTCAATATCTTTATGACTGACTACATCACTCCTGACAGCAAGCATTCTGCTCTTCTTATCATTGATGTTCAACATGATTTTACTCTAGCCGGTGCTATAGCTGAAATGCCAGGTACATTACAGGCTGTACAATATATACAGCGCTTAGTCCAAGCATATAGAGAACAAGGTTATCCTATAGTTCATATTGTAAGACTATCGTGCAGATGGGTCTAATGTTGATTTGTGTCGCAGAAACGCTATTGAGGGTGGAAAGCAAGTAGTTATTGCTGGAAGTGATGGTGCAGAGCTGATGGATGAACTCAAACCCTCCAACAACATTAGATTGAATTCAAATCTGTTGCTTTCAGGTCA
>JAFAQB010000445.1 GCA_019246625.1 Nitrososphaeraceae archaeon | reverse complement strand
AGAGAATCATTAATTGTAACTGTAACTATAACCACTATGAATTAAAAAGTCTTTATAGGAGCTTAGACTTTCTAATTGGTACAAGATTTCATTCAGTGATATTCTCACTTACCTCTTATATACCAGCCCTAGCAATTGAATATGAATATAAAACAAGTGGTATTATGAAAGACTTAGGTTTGTCTGAATGGGTAATTCCGATAGAGCAAGTAACAGCGGATAATCTTTATAAGAAATTCACTCAGCTTTCAATTCAATCAGATAGCTATAAGCAGAAACTACAGGAAGTCTTACCTAATTATATCTTAAAAGCTAAAAATGAAGAAAGTAAAATAAAAGAAGTTTATCATAGGTTCAAAGCAATGGATGTTAATCGTTCGTGTGCCTAATAGAAGTGGTGCAAATCATACCTCTTTGGCAACATACTGTCCAGCATTTGAGATGGATGCAGAAATACCATGAGAAACTAGTGAGAGAAACAATGAAAATACTAGTAATTAATAGTGCAGGACATTTAGCAGGTGGCGCAGAAAATCACATCGTCAAAATACAATCACATTTAGAAAAAAAAGGCCATATTGTTAAAATACTTGCAAGCAACGTAGATCTCGAAAAAGAACATTTTAACGACTATTCTTTTAAAGCAATAAAATCCTATAGCATGTTAAAGACAGTTTATTATCTATTTAATCCATTTTCATTCTTAAAGCTGAAAGAAGCTTTAAAATTATATAAGCCGGATATTATCCACCTACATACTATGCAAATGGTAACGCCTTCAGTTTTATTCCTCCTTAAAGAATATCCTACAGTTATGACTTTGCATGGGCCAGAATACTTCTTAGAACATCTTTTAATTTGGCTTATAGCTCCATCAAAATTTAAAAGGAATAATCTTGATAAAAATAACCTAACATTAAAAGGAAAAGCAGAATACTATTATTTTAATTATTTGCAAAAATTTTTGTTCAAAATTGGACTCAAAAATGTTGATATTTTTATTGCTCCTAGTAGATACATTCAAAAAATAGCGGAAGATGATGTATCACCAATTATGCATATTCCAAATTTTATTGATCCTATGAGCTATTATGAAATTAGCAATAATAGAAGATTACTATTTGTAGGACGGCTAGAAAAAATAAAAGGAGTGCATTATCTTATAAAAGCAATGTCCTATATTATAGCTAAATATTCTGATACGCAATTAACAATTATCGGAGATGGACCTGAGAAACAAAACTTATTAGAACTTTCAAAAACTTTACATCTTGAGAATTCTGTTCACTTTCTTGGCTGGGTAGAACATACACAGCTAGAAGCGTATTACAAAAAGACAACTCTGGTTATTGTTCCTTCTATATGCCCAGAAAACTTTCCAACGGTTTGTAACGAAGCAATGAGTGTTGGACGGCCAGTTATTGGCACAAACGTTGGAGGAATTCCAGAAATCATTGATCATGGCCTGAATGGTTATGTAGTTGAGCCAAAACAAGTCGAAGAAATCGCTGAGCGGGTAATAGCATTATTCGAAGACGAATATTTGCTAAAACAAATGAGCCTCAATGCAAGAAGCAAAACAAAAAAATTGTCAATAGAAAGTTATACAAATGATCTGTTAAAAGTTTATGAGCAAATACTAAATCAATATCAGAAAAAGCTGAAAATAATAGAAGATAGTATACATTAAAGACATTGATTTACGAGAAATTTATTGTATATCAAAACTTTCTTTATGTTACCGTATATCGATAGTTAATCTATATATAGAAGTTGTACAACTGACGCCTGTTCTACAATTGGCTTTAGGAATGATAGTGAGTCGTACACTTCCCTTACTTACAGCCTGATACACAGCATGATATGAATGCGATACAGCTTCATAATGGAATAATTCTATAGGCTGCAACAAACTATTCGCGCTTAAGGAAAGTGAATAGTTTTTACTGTCATCTAGCTTGAGTTTCAGACCAATCCGGTCAGACACTTGGATGGTTTTTGTAGAGTCATTATCGGCATTGGTCACTAAATAGCTTTGTGAATTGACAACTATTTCCCGCTGGAGAGAAGGACTATTTTTGCCTAAAGCATATTCTTGCAGGATGTATGCTGCAGGAAAGAGATAATCACCATTGTTCTTAACGATAGCCCAGGCATCGGGAGAGGGATTACGGCTATAAAAATCAAAGGCCACCGCTCCAATTATCTGGCGGCTATGCATTTCTTTTAATGCTTGATAAACACCTTGATAAATCTTTGCTTGTAACTGTGGACTACCAATTGTATTCTGATCACTTACTGCATCCCCATTTGCTTCGCCAAATTCCTCAATAAGTAATGGTTTTTGGGTCTGTAAGCCATTCTCGACCTGTGATAAGAAAACCTTTGTTTTAAGATTAGGTCCAAGCTGAGCATTATTGAGCATATACATGTGAATAGAATAAAAGTCAACAA
>JAFAQB010000111.1 GCA_019246625.1 Nitrososphaeraceae archaeon | reverse complement strand
AATATCAGCTTTGTCAGACTGAAAGTCCCATGGAGCAACCAATACTAAATCATTGTCTCTTATCCACATTCTTCGTTTAATCTTCCCACGAATACGACAAGTCCTTACCTTTCCATCAGTACATTTTACAATGATGTTATCTCCTCCCACAAGTTTGACTACACGGCCAAGTAGTTCACCTGTTTGTGGCATGACTAATTCTTTTAGTGCCGATTCACTCAGTACTTTTCTCTTGCCTAAATTTAAAACCCAATATCAGGATTTATATGAAGATATAAAAATGTAAGGGTTCTTGAATCTTAAAAGTGTTGTAGATAGATGAGACTTGTTAATAATTATTTTATTAAAGGGCAGACAATAAGAAATTGATGACAATACCACAACCAACCTTTGGTTATTGTGCGAATGGAAAATAAACAGGACAGGAGCAAATCTCCTCTTTTCAATCATTAGCAAAACTATTATGAAAATTCGAAACATAAGCCAAGTATATTCTTTTATTACCGATCGATATAGCCGACATCCATAAAAAATACCATCAAACGATTTACATATTCATTCTCCCGATTCACGCTATACATAACGTTCGCAAGCTTACTCTGATTTACCCATCCTATTTTCATTAGGTCATCAAGATTACGTTTGATGTCATCTCTCTTTAAGTGAGTTTTCTTGTGAAGTGTATAGATAGTTATCATCTTACCTTCCTCCGCCAAAGCTTTCATTATCTTGACCTTGCCTATGCTGCCAAGACCAATTTCTATTATGTCCTTGTTAGTTGTTGTTTCTCTACCACTAATCATTTTTACGATCTCCTTTGATTTGTTTTTGAAGTATTGGTTCTAGTTCCTGTAAAGAAGCTCCATGTATTCCGATTTCTTTTAGTGACCGGATCTCAATCAATTTTCTTATTTGTAGATCGTGAAGGCTATCTTCGACATCGAATTTCTTTAATTTAAATTGTTCAGTTAATTCTATCACACGGAGACGAATTTCTTTGAGTTCGGCATATTGCTTTTTCTTGGCTATAAGGGTTCTGATCAATGCCATTAGAGTAAAAATCTGGCTTTTTGGCAGATCTTCAATCTCTTCAGTAGTAATAGATGGATGAATTTGACCATGGACCTTTCGGATTTGATCTAGACTCACTCTGCTTGTTCCCTGAGACTCTGCGAGATTTCCGGCGTAAAGAAGAAGATCAAGGGCATACCTTATATCGCCATTGACTGCAGCAGATGTGGTAATTTTTGAAATTTCATCAATGACATCAGATCCAATAGCTTTTGAGTTAAATGCCTCTGAACATCGGCTGACCAGTATATCGCTGATTTGTTTAACTGAATATGTAGGAAATTCCATTGGAACCCTGCCTAAAGTGCTTAACTCTGCTTTATCAAGCCTACTATAGAATTCCGTGCTCCTTGCAATAAAAATAACACCTTTCACATTACACGGATGGTCAGGATCAAATTCGTTAAGACGAGTAAGATCATATATAATTCCACTGTCTTTTGTAATCTTTATCAAATAGTCAATTTCATCGAGAATAATCAATGCATATTTCTTGTTTTCATATAAATAACGCAATAGATATCTTAACATCTCTTCAGCGCTCAGTCCCTGTGCAGGAAGCTCAGGGGCGATCCGTTCTAATAATAATCTATAAATTGCATATTTGTTCCCACCCTGCAATTTTAAATTCACATAAGCAGTTTTTATTGTTAATCTATTGCTCGCGAAATTGATCTCTAGTAGTTTGGAAAATTTTAGAACAGTAGACGTCTTGCCTATGCCTGCTGGACCGATAACTTGAAGTACTGCTAATGGAAATCCATCTGGTTTAGAATAAGAATCTTTAAAGACATATTGAATTTGCTCAATTTGTTTCTCACGATGTGGAAGATCTGATGGTATGTATCTGGGTGACAATTTTGATCTGTCGTGGAAGATGGAACTTTCAGACATTTTGCAAGACAATGAATTCATCAAGGAATTATATTAAAAGTATCCTCTGGAGCGGAATGAATCTTATAGTAAGATGTTGTTATCATCCTCTTCATCGTCATCTTCTTAATAGATTATTTAAATCTGGTATATACATATGCAGTGTCGATTTGTTGATCATTGGTCCAATGAGTAGGCAAAGTAAGGCATCCTATTAAATCGAGATCAAAGTGTTCTATAATTCTACCCCAACCCCACTTCGTCTTATCTCTGGAGTATTGTTTCGTAGTGTGACTTCCCATAAAATTAATACCTGCAGAATACTTCAAATCTCTAATTTGCTTGATTTTGGTAAGCACATCGTTTGCAAGCATTTCGCCAGATTCAGGCAAACCAGAAATAAAAAACATGGGTTTTGAAAGATTCAACTTGCAATATTCAACTGTCGTTGCATCTTCATTCAATATTCTATATTTAATATTAGTTGAATTAGATATTTTATGTTGAAGCTTTACAAGATCACTGTCGATTTCTATTCCAACTGATTTCATTCCCAGTAGTTTACTACAATATGCTATCCTACCATCTCCAGATCCTATATCTACAACTTCCTCAAAACCCAGTCTCCTAGATTCTAGCGACAATGCGTATGCAGACAGCATCCATGTTGGATAAAAGGGCTGGTAATTTGTATCATATTTTTTACTGCTTAACCAATAATCGTTGATATCGCCTTCATAAACTCTGCACGGTATCCCAGATAAACGTACTTCAGCCGATTTAAAATAAATAGAATTGCATTCAGCGAAATCGTTTAGCCTCGATAATGTTTGTTCCTCAATTGGTAGCTGTACAGAATATAACGTTGGAATAACCTCATATATAATACTTCTTGCTTTGTGACTTTTTATAAATTCATTTTTTAGCTTTACAATTGATTTCGAAATTGGGTAACTATCCATGTATTTTCTCCTGTTATTCTAATTCCGTCTAGAAGACAGATTCTGCACTAGGACGTAGCCCTCGCCTATAGCTTCTATGACCACAAGCCTTACAAATATAGATTCTCTTACGCTTGTATGTATAGACAATATCTGGATCTTCAATTATTTTGTGTATTATTTTTGTCATACACCTATCACAGAAACGCAGTTCAGAGTTCAATAGTTCAATACCATCACACGCCCCTCTATATATTTTGAATTAGTGAATTTAAGGCCCTGTTAAGTTAGGCTATGATAACTTAGCTTAATACTGAAAGTGGCATAAACGTCACATTATCTAAATGTATCTATCTATCAGGGTCGTGTTAAGTTAGGCAAAGGTAGATAATAGCTAAGGCTTAGTTTAAGTATCATATTGTAATGTTTGAATGTAATAATAATAATAATAAAACTAGACCATTCTTATGATCAGCAGATATATGCATCATTGTACTTGTATTTCTTTAGATTAAGCCTTAGAGAAATGCATCAAAAGCGTTAGCCATTTGTAGATCAAAGCTATTATCATATTGTAATAATATGGTATTGGATACAAGAATTTAATCATCCAAAGGATGTTTTCCCAAACAAAAAGAATGAGTAGAATAACTGCTACTACTACTGTTTTTGTATTAGTAGACGAGACGTTAATTCAGATAGGTAATAATAACACCAATGATAATGTATGGCCGAACTTAATCACGATAGGTTTTTATAAGCTCACGCCAGATTCCTTGCAGAGTTTAAATCCATAACGAATTACATTTAATGTAAAGACATGAACGTAGACGAGCCTTCTATCCATGGAGGATAATATAGATTGATATTAGTGTTAACTGGGTCTATATATTTCTAAACTACCATGAGTTCTAACCTACTAATTTATTTGCTATCGTCTATAGTTCTAGTCGATCAGTAAATGGCTGTTTATAATAAATACTATTAACTTATAAGTGTACCACGATTAAATAATTGGTAATATCTATGCCAAGACACGATCCGAACCAAATGCCATATGGAGCATTGCAATATTATCAAATTCACTATATTATTGAAGATGTAGACATTACAAATCCTGAGGCACTTTTGGCAAAATGCGAACCTGTTAGCAAAGGTCATCTTGGAAACAAAAAAGTGGTGGATGTAAAGTGGTGGGGTGGAAGGTTAGCTGAAATCCTGCAAACAGACACAGAATTGAAGGAGATGCTAAAAGGGGTCTTGCAGCAAGAAGGCGAAATTAGAATTGATCCGATAGATGATCATATTCGTATTTATAGCAAATGGAAGCATGAAGATGATCTTAAATTTGATCCTAGAGTTTTTGAAGTTGTGGATAAGATAGCCTATCACATACAAAAGTTAAATGGACATCAATAACACTAATACTCTTCCTTTATTGCTGCCATAGATATGTACAAGAAGAATTGATGAAAAATGGTATATACGTAATATTGAATTGCTCTTTGTTCAAGTGTTTGTGTATATCAGATATACGATATGAGTATATCAGATTTAAGGTATTACCTTTAAGGCACTATTAGAGCTGTTGAAAACTACTGTCTTCCCATAACCGCATCCTATCTAACTTGGCCTTTCTTCGCGCCTCTTGTAACATATTATAAACGATTTTATGTGATCTTCCTTTTGAAAGCAAAGTCACTGCATCTGTAGCAAGTTTGATTTCTTCAAACTTTCCTATCAATCCAACTGTATGACCATATACTGAAATGTAAGCTCCGCTTAGATCTTCTATAGTTTTTCTAGATTTGCCTTCTTCCCCAATTATTCGCCCTTTGATCCTCTCCATAGAATTAGGTGATTTTCCTGCGTAATCTCTTAGATCTATTAATTGAAAAGTTTCTTCATCTTCTAGTACTCTATATGCACGTCTGGGTGAAAATCCTTTTGAAATTGCTGATACTATCTCTACTGCCTTGAATGGTTCCATATTTGTTAGAGGTTCTTTTGATCCTGAAGAAATTACAGCATCACCGGTTTCACTATCTATCTCAATCATGACATTGCACTTTTCCTGAATTTCCCCCTTGATTTTACCATTTTTGCCGATTATTACGCCTATCCTGTCCTTTGGAACCTTTACAATTTGCTGGAAGCTCATTTAGTTTCCACCTGTAATTTTTTCAATCGCCAACTCCATATTCAAGACTTCAATTCCTCTCTTTTCGAAGAATCTATTGACATTAACTATATCACGTATTAAAAATTGTTTTGAATTCGGATGTTTGGTATTTACTGAAGAGCCAAAGTCAAATAATATGATCCTACCGTTGACACATTTGAATATATTATATTCTGATAAATCAGCATGAACTAATTGTGCTTTTTGATATAGTTTTGATGTTTGTTCTATAACTTCTTCATAGTCTTCAGATGTAATTGAGTCAGAATTAAGAAGGTTTGAACATGGGTTACCATCTTCATCACCTATAAATTCCATCACCAGAACGTTTCGGCGCACATAATGGGGAAATGGAACGCTGACGCCACTTTTATAAGCAGTATGTAAGTTTTTGAATTCTTTCTTAGCCCAAATCGATATCAAATTTCGAGAGCCTTTTTTAATATCTGAAAAACGGGGATCACCTGCTATATATTGAAGACGTTTCTTAAATTCTGCGCTTACGGTAAGGTATATTTTTACAGCTCTAAACTCACTATTCATACCCAGAGCTAAATATACTTTAGATTCTTTGCCCGAGGCTAACGTACCTTTGATATATTTGAGTACATTATTGTTAATTAGGCTGTTGAGTACCATAATAGTAGGGGTATTAAATACATCATCGAAAACTCTATAATCTTCAGATCTTTTCACAAGGAATCTGTTTTCGCGTTCATGCCTGTAGAATCTGCGATCTGCCCTATCCTCTTGCTTTTGCTGGCGTTGGTCAACAGAAGATTCTTTTTCTTCAATTCCTAACAATATTATATGGTGTAAAAATTCCACTTTTTGCTATTTAACTCTTGGTTATTAGTAGTTGTGCTGAAATTTGAAAATCATCAAGAATGGTACACCACAAATTCTCTTTATACTCCTTTCCTTTGCAAACCTTAAATCTAGTGCCTGCTTCACAATTCTTTCTCCTACTAAGTTTGCGATAGAGCACAAGCGTAATAATTTTTCAGCCTGGAATTCTTCTATTATCTCTTGCTGGAAATACTCTCTTGAAATATTGATTACGAGATCTCCTTGTTCGAGCTTTGTTCCTATCAATTCAACATCACATATATTAATCATAGTAGAGCTCCGATATTTCATTGTTCTTAGTCCATATTTCTTACTATTTTGAGTACCAGACAATCTATACAGTGGCTTTATGGTTGAAGTATATGGATAAATAAGCCTATTGAATATCAAGGTATTTTAGGTGCCGTACATTGCTTTAAGCTATGAATCGATTGATAACAGTTTTAAAGTTGCATTAGTTATAGTTGTTGTAGAATTGATATAATATCTCTTATTTAAGTTCAATATAATGGAAGAACCTTGATTTTATGGAAACAATTTCGTTCGAAATATAACCATCAAATTTATTTACTGCACAGGATTAAAGCTCTAATGTTGCATGTGCTGCTCCTATGTAGCTAAAAAATATAATTGACATAGTATAATATGGCAAAGAAATTGGAAAATGGATCATGATACAGATAATGTTTCCTTCATTAGTACATAGGAAACACATAGATGTTTGCTCGTTCAGTAGCTATTATATAATACATAAAAGATCATGAGATCTTGACATTCTGACGTAATCAGTCCTTGTTGTGGAGAGAATAAAAAATGCATGTTTCCCACTTGATAGCAAATTTTTGCCAGTTAGTCCAATAAAGTGAGTGCTCTTCAACAATATGATAAACCTCATCTGCTAGATGTGGCTGTTGACTATCATTCTCATAAGAATGTAGCAGTATGATATCTCATGTATTTATAAAATCTATGATGCAGCATCCTCGATCTTCAAGTTCAGAAAGAATATCATCTAGTTCATATAATGTTTTATAAAACACGTCAGAAATATGAACTAGATAAAAACGTGTCAGAAAATTCTTGCCCTATTTTATCTTAATAATCAAGTAAAACATCAGCTGATCAGGTATTGATCTAACATCCACGCAAGATATGTAGGTGATTTCAAACAAAGACTCATATAGTACAACATAGAGATCTCAATTAATATTATCTTTAAATGCATCACACATCTAGCTGTCAATCTTTAAAGCGATTCGTTCCTTTGCAGCAGCCATAATATTTTCTCGAGCTTTAGAAACATTTTCAGAATATAACTCGATTCCCAAGAAGTTTCGTTCCAAATAGGCACATACTATTCCAGTAGTCCCTCTCCCAGTAAAAGGATCAAGTACCCAATCTCCTTTTTCTGTGGCAAACTTAACGATTCTGGCAATTAGATCTTCAGGGAATATTGCGAAATGTTCATTTCCATAATGCGCTTTGGTGGGAACCTCCCAAACATTTGTAGGGTTTTTTCCTTGTGGATTGCATACAGCAAATATTGGGTAGTGTTTATGATCCCCTATCCTTTTGCGTGTGGCATGACGTTTAAATTTACGGTAACAAGTAGGACAATATTTCTCTGGATCATATCCATAGGCGCGAGCAATCTCGCTTGTTGTAGGAAGTTCTTCAAATGGAGTATTGTGCTTTGCGTCGTGGATAATTTGTCGGATCCTTGTAATCTTTTCCTTGTCTTGCGCCAAGGGTTCAAATTGCATCATATCAGAAGATGGCACTTTGTTTCTTCCATCTCTTGCCTCATTGCCACTCACTCTTATACTATTCATATTAGTGAAAGATCTTTCATTCTTTGATAGAAAGAGTACTATTTCATATGCTTGAGCTAAATTATATTTTGAGCTACTTGAAACACTGTTTTTCTTGTACCAAATCACATCATCTCTAAAAGTATAACCGCCATCAATTAGTTTGAATGCTAGCCTATGAGGTATCATAAGCTTTCCGGACTTACGTCTTGTATCACCTATTACAATCCAAAGGCTGCCATCTTCAGTAAGAAGATCTCTACATGCTATGAATATTTTCGCTAATTTTTCTATAAATATCACAGCAGTCTTCTCTTGACCGATTTCATGCAGATCCTGACCATAATGTCTATGAAGAAAATAGGGAGGAGAAGTAATAATAATCCTATATTTTCCTCTCTGTTCTGGATTTTCAGAAAGACTGTGTAAAATATCATAAGAATCACCTTGAAGAACCTGATAAGAAATCATGATTTAGACAAACCTTCCTTATTTGTAGCAATAAAAATATCAAAGTTACTTTTCTTTGACATATTCTTATTTATCCTACTTTCGCTGACGTCTTGGAGTGCGAGAGTAGACACAGTTGACGAAATGGCTCATTACTATATTTAAAACCTATTCTTCTGTTACTGTTAATCGTTCAGTGGATTAACATCGAATTTGATATAAATAATCAATGGACTCTTCAACTTCTTTTATTTATTCTCTCTTACTTTATAGGAGCTTTACTCAATGAGGCTGCAAACACAGTGTTATTTAATAACATTGCAATAGTCATTGGTCCAACACCTCCAGGTACTGGTGTTATCCAAGACACCTTTTCCTTCATAGATTGAAAATCTTCCACATCTCCAGCTACCCTTCCGCTGTGTCTGCTAGTGCCTACATCAATCACTATAGCACCATCTTTGACCATGTTATTTTTAAGTGTAAATCTTTCACGATTTCCAACCGCTGTAACTACTAGCTCAGCAGATTTTAATTTATCAACAAGATTTGTGGATTTAGAGTGACACATCATTACTGTAGCGTTTCTTTCAAGGAGAAGAATGGCCAAGGGTTTGCCGACAAGATTACTCCTATTAACTATTACTGCATCAATCGATTCTACTTTGATACTGTAATAATCTAATAACTCCATTATTCCTAATGGAGTACACGGTTTTAACACTGCTTTCCCACTTAATAACATTCCTGCATTGGTTGGAGTTAATCCATCGACATCTTTTAATGGGTTAATCGTATTTATTACGGTAAATTCGTTTATATGATCCGGCAGAGGCAGCTGTATAAGTATTCCATGTACGTCTGGATCACTATTTAGTAGCATGACTAAATCTATCAGATCTTTTTGGCTGATCGTGGATTCTAATTTGTGATCACGAGTACTAATTCCAAGATCAGACGCAGCTCTTTGTTTACTATTTACATAGGTAGATGAGGCAGGGTCATTGCCTATGAGTACGGTAGCAAGACAGGGACGTATAATTTCATCCTCTTTTAATTTTTCAACTGCAGATTTAACACGAGATTTCACAGATGATGACACTATCCGACCATCAATTACCTTTCCAGTCAAACTATTTCTAATTGAATACCTCTGAATATAGACGTTTATAAGTGAACTTACACGTGGCAGTCGATGTAATTTCCAAACTTCCAGAATACGTTAATCAATTCGCTAGAATGATATAAACACGAGTCAATTGTTTATTACGAAACCAATTAAAAGAGCAGTTAGTAAAGAACTCAAACGCAGAATGTTTACATTCTTTTCATTTGCTTCACTATTCATTAGTTGTTCTAACCTCTTAGTAAAACTCAAATACAAAAGTACATCGAACTCTAATCTACTTTTCTGCTTTTCTATTAAAAACTATTTTTCTAACTATAATTAGAGTGATCGTATCATTGATTTTAGTACCCATTCAGGTATTTACAATAGTAACAATGGCCTGCAACGCAGGTTGGATGGAAAATCTATCAACTATATGTAAAAAGTGGCGCTTATAGACATAAACATACATCCTTGTATTTTATACTTATGATTATCTGCCAAATAACAATATGAACATTTAAGGAAAAGGTAAAACAAATGGTGTATCTTTTGATTGATGGTTGTTATTTGATTGATGGTTGTTATTTGATTGATGATCGGCACTTGCTTTTTGTACAGAAAAAGTATCAACGCATACTCCTAGTGCGATTATTGCGCTAGTCAAGATAGCTAGGCTTGCCGAAATATTATTGGACGTAGAGCTTCATAAACTATAACTATCATTAAGTATATTTAGATTAAGTAAAATATGAGTACATTTTGTACAATAATTATATATTATAAGATAATACTAGTTCGAATATCGTAATCCCTTCTGCTGTTGTAAAATATAAAGTCAATCTCCTATTTCTTCCTTTATAATGTTAGCCATTTCATCTATTGAAATTGGCTTGCGCGCAAAACAATTCACATTTAGCTTAGGAAAGACTCTTCTAAATCCATCATAATAAAATTCCAAGGCTGTGATAAAACATACCTTGATTTGATTATCTTTCTTTTTTATTTCCCGGTACAATTCAAAGCCATTCATCTTAGGCATCTTGATATCAATAAGCAACAGATCATAAAAGCCTGCTTTGAAATTTGATAATGCTAATAGAGGATCAATAAATGTTTCCACTTCAAACCCATTACGATTTAACCCTTTCTTTATAACTGAATTAATATCAGGTTCGTCATCTATAACCAAAATCTTGTATTGACGTTTCTTTACAGAATTTTCACTCTTTTCTTTCAAAGATACATATATTCTACGCACACATGAATTTAATATTTCAATTGTGCATTAATTTTTAGTATTATGGTTACAGTTGCAGCGATGTCTGCAAGAGACAATAGAGTATTTGTGAAGAGCATCAGATGTAGCACTTGAAGATGTTCCAGACGAATTTCTAAGTTAGTATGTTTTCGTTGAGTTATCTGATCATATATCTATATCTTATATCTCATAACATAGTCTCACAATATAGGATTTTTAATTGAGGCCAAGAATACATATTGTCTTTTCCACTGTCGTTTGCCGCCGCTACTACTATTTACTTAAAATGACATGGTTATTGATTACCATCACAATTCTTCATTAGTATCATGATCTTTTTCTTCTAACATACTTGAAGGAGAGTAATAATGAGCATCCATCCACTCATCTTCAGTCATCCAATAAACACAAAACCATTTCTTTAATTCTGAATTATAATTACCATGCTCAGGCATATCGTAAAGGTTTCTTATCATCATTATTCAATCTTTCTATGGCTGGCCTGGCAATAATATCGTCTATTAATTGGGATCATAATGAGATAAATGGTATCATGGTTTAACCAAATCCTACGAAACAGTAGATGAAGCTTTAAAAGTTAGAAAATATACTCTAATCTTTGGATTCTATCAATTAGAGTCGAATGATCACATTCTACCTCCGTTGTTACATATAGAAGATGCTTATCGTCTAGCGGCATTGTAATACGCTTAATCTTTTCATATTCTGCCAATACATATTTTCCTTTTCCTATTTTTGGTGCAAGTGCGCTGCGTGTTTTCCATGAATTTACAGCTAGTTCAAGTGATTTTTTACTTTCTTCCGGTGTCAATAAATTCTTTACACCTTCACGATGAACTGAACACATTATATTACCATCGTTGTCGCATATAGTAACTAGCCTAATCTTTGGATCCATATTCATAATATCATTGTAAATGCGCTTATGATCCATCACTCACTATATATGATAGCAGATTTAATAAGATTTTTGTAATAGTAAATTATTCAATTATGCATGTAAGCTTACAAGGCCTTTAGTAAAGATCTTCTTATGCTTTATGTTTGTTCTCTTAATGAATGGGTTCCATCCCACATTACTTTCAGATTGCAATATGTTGAATAACTAACTAAAAGAAACTGTAAACAAAAGCCACACTATGTGTAGCAACTATTACACCTCTATCAACATTTCTCTCTACTTTGTTTTCCTCCTACTTTATTTACCGTCTCATCTTTCTGTATCTCCTATATGAATCAGAAAGTCTATCATGTTCTAATTCTACATATATTTTGGATGGATTTACATAAGGAATAGCTTGTTTGACTTTCTGTTCTATAGTATCAATTACTGATTCTATTTTATCAGTATCCAGACCATCCACTAGGTTCACTTCTATTGTAACTAGTACATCTTGGGGTCCAAAATGCATTGTACGCAAAGATAATATTCGGTTGACCTCAGGCAACTCTTTGATTAGTCTAACTATCTTTTTATAATCCCTTCTCGATATTGATTCTCCTATTAGTAATGCTTTGTTCTCTTTAGCCAAAAAAAATGCAAAAGCCATCAGAATACTACCTATAAGGAGAGAACTAATGGCATCGTATGTGGTATTACCAGTTAGAGAAGAAAAGAATATTCCTAGGCCTGCAATAATGATCCCAAGCAATGCAGCGGAATCCTCTACCAAAACTGTAAGGATAGAAGGATCTTTACTTTCTTGAAATTCTTTAAACAGAGAAGTAATACCAATTTTCTCGCCACGTGCCTCGATGGAATGTTTTGATAAAACCAATGCAACCCTTAATGCGTTTCCTTCAAAAATAGCAGATATTGCTAAAATAATATAACTGATACTCACATTTTCTATTTGGTAATGCATTTTACCCCCCAACAACGAATTAAAACCTTGTTCTAAGGAAAGAATACCAGATATCCCAAAGATCATTGTGGCTACGATAAATGACCAGAAGAACTGCTCCTTGCCATAACCAAATGGATGACGTTCAGTAGCAGTCTTTGTACTAGTTTTAATTCCAACCAACAACAATATCTGGTTAAATGTATCTGAAAAAGAGTGTAAAGTTTCAGCTAGCATTGCAGTACTTCCAGTAATAATAGCTGCTATGAGTTTAGCTATAGCTATTCCAAGGTTCCCAGCTAAAGCGGCATAAACAGCCTTTTTAGAACCGCTTACCAAATATACTATTATAGTTTTAGTATCAAATCAATCTATCGATTAATCTTTATTTTTCGGGTTGTTCTTAAATCTTATAGGTTTGGAAGGGATAACAATACAGGGTTTAAAGATGGCACCCCAATTTGTCTATTGATTTTTTTTGTATACTGGAAGACTAAATGTAAAAATAGCTCCTTTTCCATCGGCATTATTCTTAGCCCATATCTTGCCACCATGGGATTCAACTATACTTTTAGATATATACAATCCCAAACCGGTTCCTGTTTCGGATTTGGTAGTGAACTTTGTGAAAAGTTTTGGTAATATGTCAGGATGTATGCTTTGACCAGTATCTTTTACTTCAACCACAACAATACTGCCACCACCATTGTCCTCTCTTTTTCCTTGTTCTTCTGTCTTTTGCTCCAAGCTAATAGATATAGATCCCTCACTTGTGAATTTAACAGCATTACTTAATAGATTTGAAATAACCTGAGTTATTCTTGCTTTATCTGCTTGTACAAAAATATCTTTTGGCCTATATAGTAATTTTATTGCATTAGATTTTTCATTCTTCTTGAATGAGTCATTGTTTGATATTATATCACTTATACAATTTTTTATTATATCGTTTAGATTGCATTGTTCTTTCGTTAGTTGTAATTTTTGAGTTTCAATTTTAGTAATATCCAAGATATCTTCTGTAAGTTTCTGCAATCTTCGTGCATTTCTAATTATGACATCTACTAGTTGAATGTGATAGATATCTTGTAGCTCATGACTAAGAACTTGACTCAAGCCAAGTATAGGTTGAATAGGTGTTCTTAATTCATGAGCAGCTATATTGATAAATTCGTTTTGCATCTTATCGTGAACCTTTAATTGTTCATATAATTCAGTTTGGCTCCAGAGATTATCAAATATTGCAATATAAGATAAAACACCTGCCTTACTATTAGAATAAGTTGATAATCCTATTGCTTCTAAGAAGGTTTGTTTTGTGTCATCCCTTATTTCCATCACCAAAGAAGCTTTTCTATCAACAATCAAAATCGTCGCTTTGGTCTCTGACATTTGTTCAATATGTCTAACGCCAATATTCCTATGTTCTTTTAGGATTTGTACTTGGTCTTCTGCTAATCTAATGGCAGGCATCAATATTCTAACTTTTACATCTCTTTCCTTTGCTGCTTCTTGTGCTAATTGTACTGCTCCTATATCCTCCTGACGCATAAAGGCATTGATAGTAGGAAGTATCATTAATATCTCTTCTACAGCAGATTTTACAGTTTTCAAATATAGATCCTTTGCTTTTGATGAGCTGTGGATAACTTCAATATCTGCCACATCAACTCCTTCTTCAATGTAGCTTATTCTATTTGCAGCATCAATACCATTATTCCATAACTCTTCAAAAATAGCAGTAAAATGCTTAATGTATAAAGGCTCATTACTAGTTAAAAGACTTTGGACTTTCTTGCCTCCTTCCATCTTTTCTATTGTGGCTGACAGTTCTTTATCTGAGACATCAAAGCTCATAGGTGGAAGATTCTTCACATGTCTTATTTGTATTCCAGCACCGAGATATATTTTGGATAATTCAAGATTCTCATCAGTTATACTACTAACATACTTAATTCCCCGATGCTCGCCTTTCTTTTGCTTATCTAATAATTTTTTCTTAATCTCAAAAAAATGATTGTAACTATACTGCATTCCTCCAGGTGTCAGACAGGCGAATAATTCATTTGACTCAGCAGTTAGCCTACCAATTTCTTTGATAATCTCATCCTCATCATCTATTATCCTTGTTTTATAATGTACTATTATTCCCTCTTCAATTTCTCTTATCCTGTACTGTGCTGGAGTTGCTCTGCTCCAAAAACTATCAAAGACATATTGTTGTTGATGTTCTACAATTTCCTTTACATTGCTATAGATCAGTTGAGTGGATGGTCTTCCTTTGGCATGTAAGCTTGCAGGAGCAACGTATTCTGTTTCACTAATGTAAAAATTACCCTTAATGCCCTCTATATGTCGAAGCTCATCAACCATTCTTAGTAGCTCTTTGCAATAACCAACATTTTCTTCAGTAACTTCAGTAACATATCTTAGTTTCACACCTCTACCTCTGGCATCAAGAAACGCTTTCTTTAATTGTTCAATCCCAATTGCTAAGGATGGTCTAGTATAATCAACACAAGCGTCAATTTTACACTTTGTGTTAAACACAAATTGTAATATCATATTTATCACATTCTGCTCGCCGTGTATTACATCAGTTCTTCCGCTGATTATATCTGACGGTATGGTAGTCAAAGAATCATTTCAGAATTACTTATGAATTTGTAGGTATAAAAACATTAACTAAACGGTTATGCAAACATCAGTAATAATATCTCCCATTATTGCATGTTAAACATTAGACACTTTTGAAACGATCTGCGAAGATAATTGCTCTTTGAGCCTTCTATATAATTAATATTTAATATGGACTGCGCAGTGTTAATTAGCATAACATGTTTTATCTACAATGCCGGCTTTGGTGATTGCATTCTTCCTATTTATACACGACTCGCATTTCCCACAGTGGATAGGATTTTTACCTTTATTTTTTACACCGTCAGAATAGCAGCTCCATGTGTCGAAGATCTTATCACCTAAAATCCTATAACCTTTGCTCAGCAAACTAGATTTACCTATACCATCAATTGCTGGGGACCAAACGGTTATCTTTCTTCTGAGTCCTAATCTTACACCTTCTGCTTCCGCTAGATTGAGCGCCTTAGTGATAGATTTTATGAAAGCTGGACGACAGTCGGGATACCGTTTGTCGTCAATATGTGCACCATATGCTACAAGTTCTGCGCCAATGCTCATGGCCCATGCAGTTGCAATTGTGACAAATACTGCATTCCTCAAGGGTACAACTATACTATAATCAAAATCTTCAGGTATGTTTTGATTTGGGTCAGTGATGACATTTGTCCTACCATAAATTTCCTTCATAAAAGATATATCGATAATGCGATGATCCTCGATCTCCAATATCCTTGCAAATCGTTTTGCCGCCTGAATTTCAAGCCTTGCACGCTGCCCATAGACAAAGGTAATCATGTGAATAGTATAACCTTCTTTGACCAAAGAGGCAGTGGTGCAAACTGAATCAAGTCCACCGCTCACAATACAGACTGCCGATTTTCTTGTCATTGACTTTAATAAGGAATTGTCAACATCGTATAATTAACATTTAACATTCTAAACTATCTTATCTACATGCTGTTATTGTTGGAAGAAGTTGTGAGGCATATTGGGAAGTTAAAGATGAACCAAAAGCCCTGTTCTTTTTGAAAATTCCCAAGGAAGCGATCTAACGCATACTGGATGGTATTAGAAAGCACATCAATATATTAAGTATTTTTTGGTAGACCTGATGAATATTTGTATTAGTTATGGATTTCAAAGTAAACAGTCACCAACTCAACATACACAAAAGAAATTCTTATCTTTTCTTTATTTTTAGCAACAGTAACCAATTCTCACTTACCGTCATTAATTAAAAGATTAAAGCCAATCATTAATCATGACAAATATATATAATAGTCAGTGATTAACACCTTGTTATTGGATTTGAAAATCTTCCTTGATTTTTTTTGGCACATAGAATAGAAACTGTTGCGTTCATAAAGAGATTAAACAAGACAGACAATATATAACAGCTTGATTGATAAATACAAGGAAATTAGACACTAACTAAACCAAAATGGTAACTGAGGATTTGAACTTTATCTGCAGCAAGTGTAACAAAGCAGAGGTTGAGATATGGAATGACTGCGGCAACTACCGCGTGAGCTGTTGGTAAGAAGAGACGGATTCTTCCCCAAGGCAATCAATTTGGAATTCATCAAGATAAAAGTATAGATCCATTTGAAGAGATCCGCAGAGTTTTTGGTAGAGGAATTGTCCATATAACAATAGTCAAATCTTTATGAATAATTGTACTTTGGTTTCTTCGAGGAGGCTTTCTCTTTAATAATTTATTCAGCTTCAAAAATTCTGGAATATTATATTTCTCGATTTGATATAACATACACTAACTTTAACCTCTAGAATTTTTCATTTTTCTTATTATTATTACTATTATATGATATTGTTGGCTAGAGTGCGACAATAGATGGTGTTAAAGAAATGATGTTGTAAACTTCAAACATACAGCAAACATCATAGTTTGCTTTATTACATTGTTCTCAATTAAGACTCTGCTTATGACAAAAGCCTTTGAAGATGTTATAAGGAACAAGTTAGAAATCCTTGTTCAAACAAATAAAATTTCTCAAGAGCAGCTACCTCATTTTTTACGCAGAGGAATTCAGGTAATCTCGCCTAAACGTGACTTTGGACTAGATTCTTTGCACAGTATTTTGCCGGAAATTGTAATTGGTGCATCAAAGAATTATATTAATAAAATGAAAGTTCCTTATCAGGCTACCAGTTTTATTGCAGCGAATACTAGAAAGGACAGGAAGGGTGCTTATATTTTCAAAATACCCAATCAACTCTCTGGGGGGATTAAACTTCTAACAGGGGGCGAAAGAAAAAAAGGTGATAATGTTTTTGCCTCTATTCATAGGATAATACTCGGTCAAGAAGCAATGATGGTTAGCGCAGTCAACTTGATGGCAAATAAAGACAAAATTTGGAATTGGAAATTTTTTGGGGACCACTTCAAAAATGAAGACGAGAAACTCTATGAAGACCTTATCAAATTAAATAACAGAGTATCAGGTTCTAATAAAACTAAATACTACATAGTGGTCTGCAGGTCCGACGCTACCTTCAAAAGACTTAACATTTTAGAAGAGTTCAAAAACAGGAAAATAGCAGTACTTGATCCAAAAAATGATATGAATGTCATTTTTTTGACAAACATAGCTGGATACGAATATGGCAGTAAAACTATACCTGAATCAGACAAAGTAGATTACGTAGTAACTGGCTCTGAATTTGACATATATCAGGCGATGCTTGTGCTAAGAAAGAAATACAAGATACAAATCATTCTAAATGATGGTGGAAGACAAATGTCCAACGGAATAAGAGATGCCGGCCTATTAGGAGAAGAAAGGGTTACATTAGAACCCTATCCAGGTGATGGTATAATACCTGACCAGTTGGATCCCACATCGATCATGGGTTTAGAGGGCATAGGCATAGATGGCAGAGAAATAGAAAAAAGCATTTTATTGAGTTCAATAAAGATCAACAGCAATGACTGTGGTAGAAACGCAGAGTTAGCTAATGTATATGTCTACTACCTTGACGAGAAAAAAGTTTTGTGAACAGGATTTGGCGATATAATCTTTAGCCTTGATTTGCGTTAAACATTAGAACTTAAAACATCCATCGTTTATGCTAAATAGTTAGTTGATCTGCAATAGTTATAAGATTTAGTTTTCAGGTTCTAACTATAATGTAATGACCATTCCAGTCATTGCAGGATGTAATTCACAAAAGTATGGAAAGTCACCTACCTTCGTAAACTGGTGAGACCATGATTTTCCGGGGGTGAGTGAAGTCAATCCGGAATCAAAGGCTTTCCCATTGTTTGGATCATTTAATCCCTTACCAGATATTACAGTATGGAGAGAGTTATCATTATTCTTCCATGTTACGGTCTCTCCAACTTTTGCATTAATTGTTTTTGGCTCAAATCCATTTTCAGGTTTCATTGACGCTCCTGCGGGAATTGTAATTGCATGTGCTATTTGTGTAGCTGAAGACGATATTAGACTAAATGTGATAAAACTAAACATTATTGCTGACGCCACAAAAATGTTAATCATAATTGTCCTATAGGCCATGGACATTATGCTTTGGTATTAGCAAATTTAAAGCTTCTTGCAATGCTAATACAACAATTAAGATCATTCTGGTTTTTATTTATTTACTTTAGTTGCCTATCTTTTAATTCACTTATACTAACCTCAAGTCAAAAGCACTTACGCTGTCGCAAGGTAGCTTAGAATATCTCAGAGAAATTAGCATCATTTAAGAAAGAACCAAGTAGGTCAGGGAATTGTAATAATAGATAATCAAAATAATTTTTCTTCTTACATTCTGTTAATTAGCCTCATGACAAACACTATCTTCTTTTGTATGTGAAAAAGAAATGAAAAACTCGTTGGAATCGCAATTATTATTTTCTAAGCAGTTTAAATGCATGACTTCCAGTACCGGTTTTAAAGTAAAAGGTAATCCATAGCAATGCCAGTGACTCAAGAAGCCTAGATTCTTCAATCCCACCTATATCAATTGTATTTTCCCATCCAAGTCTTGTAAGGATGCTATTTGTTACTAGTTGTTTAGCTTGCTCATCATTTCCACATATAAACATGGTAGGTGGCCCTCCTGGAAAGTTTGGATGCAGAAAGTGAGGATTGCCAACTATATTGAATGCTTTTACAACTTTGCCTTCAGGTATCGACCTCTGAACAGTTTCACCTGCAGAATCTGTGTGACCAATAGCCAGCTTAGGAGGCATACCTTGTGAAAAGTCTAACGGGTTGGTAACGTCAATTACAATTTTTCCTGCAAAATTTCTGGCATCAGCCATCATTATGGCACTAGAAGTACCATCCCACGAAGTTGCAATAACAATTATCTCTCCAAAAGAAGCAGATTCTACAAAAGTTCCTGCTGAAGCTTTACCTTCCTCCCCCCCCATGACTGCTAACCCATTGTACAACTTCTCCTTTCTTTGGATCGCGTGTTCCAATTTTGACCAAATGACCAAGCTCAATGAATCCATCACCTAACCTGCGACCTACTTCACCGGATCCTAAAACCCCAATTTTCATAAATAGTCAGAGATTGACGATTCTTAAAAGCTTAAATCATCAACGAATACAATGCTAAGAGTCGTTTTATAAAATTATTAAACGAAAGATTGAACTATTATTATCGGAACAGAACTTTAAAGTAGATTGTACCCTGTGACACGTAATGAAGAGAGATTCATACCTATATGTTATAGATCTATTGACGAATAATAATAATAAATTGTTTTTAAGTTAATTTCTAGCCATTCAATATATTTTTAATTGCCTAACAATGATGTTTTTATTGCTTCATTATCACATACGTCCTTTGCTACAAACTATAATCTAAGTACAACGGGGTGCAAGTTCCACATCATCTTGTTATGTACTTGAAGTTAATAGATAGATGGTACCTTCTGTCCTTTTAGATATGTCGTTCAAACAACACTAAATTCTTTGCGCCTCTTTAGCGAAAAACAATGCAGATATCATTGGCGAGCTCTTTATCCTTGTTCCATTTTTTAATTCTGCTATTATTTGCTCTCTTGACAATATGTAAACTTTAATGTCTTTTTCATCAGATTGTATATTACTGCTGTTATTTTGTAGTAATAAATCATTATTGTTCTTTAATCCCTTAGCCACAAACACATAATTTTTCTGTGCAGCTCTACCAGGCCATGTATAAAACCAGCTTATCAATTCAAGACTATCGCAGGTATATTTGGTCTCTTCAAACAATTCTCGTCTCGCTGCCTGTGATGGTTCTTCATTTTTATCTATAAAACCCCCGGGGAATTCTAAAAGACTAGAATTTACCCCATGTCGATAACCTTCAACCATAAGTAATAAACCATTTTCAAATATCGGGATTATTATAACCGCATCATCTGCTTTAATTCTATTGAATATCTTTATTGAATGACTACTACTATTACTACAAATGCAATTATTTTTATTATTATCATTGTAACAGCTAATTAAATCCTCATATACCTGCAGCCACTTACTCTCGTATACAAGACTAGATTTGTCGATATTATATCTATGCATAAATCTCTTAAACAATTGTTTCTTAATAACTGGTAGCTTTTTATAAGTAATAACTGGTTGTTCACAAGTCCATGAACACAAGAGAAACATATTGAGAATTTGAAGGTGTTTAGATATATTTGCAGCAGTCCAGAATAGACAGATAGGGAAGTTCAGAAATTTTTCTAATAAGATGTGTGTATAAGTTAACCGAGCCTCAGTAAAGATAGGAAAGGTATTTAATGTAACCATGATCTTTGCTATATGTCAATTATGAATGCTTCTGAGATTATGGTAGATAAAGTCATCGCATTGAATTCTGAAGAGACAGTTGCAAAAGCGTTAAAAATGATGCATGAAAACGATATCAACCAGATACCAATAGTTGACGACAACCGAAAATATCTAGGCATGGTATATGCTAAAGAATTTCTTGGTATAAATGCCATGCCAGCCTCAAAATTAAAAAGCTTTCTTGCTAAGACGCCAATTCTAAGTCCTACTGATGATGTTGAAAAATGTACTCACCTAATGGTGACCAGTGGAAATCATGCTTTACCAGTAGTGGAAAGTGGAAAATTAAGTGGCATCATTAGTGAAAAAGATGTAATATCAACAGCAGATTTCGGTCATGCTATAGTAGACGAGGTTATGTCTGGAGCTATTGTAATTGAGGAAGATACTACGTTAAGCATTGCTTTGTCAAAGATGCGAAGATACAATATTTCACGACTTCCAGTAATTAATTCAAATGGTGTTCTTATAGGTACTATCAGCGCAATAGATATTGCCAAAGTAATTGCTACTCCTAGAGAAAGAGCTAGCAAATCTCCAGGAGTTGGTACTATGACTGCTATCAGAGATGTTAAAGTCAAAGATGTCATGAGAAGAGCAACATCTGTTGAAAGAGGAACGAAACTAAATAGCATAATAGAAAATTTTAAGGTTAGTGGAGAAATTATTGTTGCTGGGGATGGAAGGCCAATTGGTATACTTACGCCCAAAGATGCATTAGAATTAACACTGCCGAAACGATCCGAGCCAACAATTCATATTGCCCACCTCGATAACGAGGGAGAACGTCAAGAAATTGAAGAGCAATTATCTAGGTTCTTGAAGAAAATTCAAGGAAAGCTAGGGAATATTCAGATTGTAATCTTATATGTCGACAAACACAAAACCCGTAAATATTCCATGAGAGCCAGAATGATTACTACCAAAGGCGTAATCGATGCAAAGGCTGTGGGTTATGACCATTTAAGTGCCTGTAAGGAGCTAGTATCCAGACTAGATAGAAGAATTAAGTCTGAACACAGTCAAAAGGTAAGGAGCAAACAGCATAGAGAATCAAGTAGAACAATATCCTAAATCGGATAATATAATAACGACGCTAGACGAGGAGATTTGAACCGCTGATCGCCCATATGACGAATCGGCTCGCCTTCAGAGATCGGAGTCAAGGCCAATGTATTTGTATTCTCGTGTACCTAACATAAGAATTCACTCTGCAAGAGCTGCTTCTATTTAATTGTCCTAATATTGGTCTATAGCACATTTGGTTATGGAAACAATAACATAAATAAGCAAATTGCAGATATTATGATAATTCTAGCATTTAGCTAAGTAACTTATATTTGCTCTGCCATGTAGAAAATACTGAGGAAGACAAGATATTGGTACAAAAAAGGTGGGACCAGGGGGATGCGAAGCAGCAACATATCCAACCAAAGCTTAGCACAATTTTCAAACAAAAAATACATGATGTTCCTCAAACTTTCGGATCATTTGTCGATGACGATGGGGAAAAATATTGTGCTGTTTCTGCCATAATAAAGTATTTGGGATATGACATATTCTCATCATCTATAACAGCAACAAAGAGATTGCAAAATGATAAAAATAAGGCTAAATTAGAATTGATTCCATCTTATATTTTGGAAGCGGTAGAAGATTTTGCTCCTGGTGCAGGTATTATAAAATATCCTCCAAAGTGCTTTTGCTCAAAACCAGATTATTATTCTTATAGCTTAATCACTTTACTTCTGCACCTAAATGATTATCACAAAATGACATTTATGGAAATAGGCAATTGGTTAGAAAGCAAAGGTATGTAGCGATAATCTAAAAATGAAAGCTAAATAAAGTAATCGAACTCCATACGTATAGGAAAGAATCCCATTTTTCCATGGTACCTGTTCACATTAGTTGCAAAGCTTTCTCACATTCATTCTCTCTTATTTTCTATACCTATCTGTCAACATTGCAGAAGGTCATTGATCTTCCATGGATTATTCATCTGTATGAGCACCTTCTTTTTTGACATAGAGACAAGTAATCAATATGTCGATTTATTTTTAAACAAGATTATCAACCGAGGATGTACAGGGATGTCGATTGCTACTACTTTTATGCTAGTCCACGGATCATGTCATGGAGGATGGTGTTGGCAAAAAGTAACCCCGCTTCTTAGAAATCGCGGTTACAAAGTATATACACCAACACTAACAGGTCTGGGAGAAAGAAGTCATATTGTCAGAAAAGACATCGATCTGAATACTCACATACTGGACATTACTCAAGTGTTTGAGTATGAAGACCTTAATGATGTGATTCTAGTTGGCCATAGCTATGGAGGAATGGTTATCAGTGGTGTAGCAGAGAAGATACCACACAGGATTAAACGCCTTGTATATCTTGATGGATATATACCTGAAGATGGTAAGAGCGCGTTTGATTTGATACCTGGTTTAAAAGAGATTTATGAGAAAAGATCAATGAAACAACAGGGTAAAGAATGGCTTGTACCTTCATATGAACCTCAAATTTGGGGAGTAACTAATCCTGAGGATATTGCGTGGATGAGGAATCGTTTATGTCCTATGCCATGGCATACTCATGATCAGCCTTTAAGGATGCAGAACATACAATCCAAGAAATTAGCTAAAAGTTACATTTCATGCACTGATTTCAAGGACTTTCACTTTATGGCTCAAAGAGTAAAATCAGAGGAAGGAGGGGTTTGGGATTACCATGAACTTAAAACAGGACATGATGCAATGGTTACAATTCCAAACGAATTAGTACAATTGCTACTAGAAATATCTATAAAGCAGTAAAATAACATCGCAGAATAAGATAATACTGAAATCATGAATTACGTGTAGTATCAGTAAGGATTTGGCCGGGGTTATTACAATGCTTACTTCTGTTTTCTAATTGTGATTAGAAAGCTTCTAATTCTACTCCTATTCTCTTAGGCTTAATCATTTCCTTTTCGTATATTTTACTAACTGGGCCAAAGTAGAGAGCAAATAGCAAGAGAAGAAGGGATTCGTAATGGTACTAAGCAAGAAATACACGGTAACTTAAAGCCATAGATGCAACTTTGGATTATTCGAGATCATGCTCATTGTGACAGGCAATCAACAAAAACAATTTTCTGCCTGGTATACAAATCAAAATTGTAAAACGATTAAGCTGCTTAGTTGAAATTCATGTAGTAAAGTACCTGCAATATATGAGAAAGAGTGTAAATTAATTCATTTAAAGTTATTTTTTGCTGATATTTTCTTCTCACCAATATTATTAGTTTTTGAACGTGAATTTGTTCTGGAATTTAGTATTTTATGGACTTTGAAAATCAAAAAACTAAATGTTAGTTTACGGTTTACAATAAATACTCCAAATTTATATATTTCATAAAGAAAATATTGATAATATCATGACAAATGATATAACTGTCTTGTTTTTTTATTTTCATAAACTATTTATCTAGACATTAACATGAGCAGATTTGTGTGACCTATGTGGACATAATAATGTTCGTAGTCACGATAGTGGGTGCAAGCTTAACAGTAGCACTACTTTTTGCTACAACTGTGCTATCGCTTAAGTGGTCGAAACTATTTGCAATCCACAGAAGAAAGAAAAATAGTAATGAAATAACTATTAAACAAAAACAAATAGATGCTGTTAACGGAAAGGCTGTATCTGAGCATCTACAGGCAACAACAATTAACTCAGATATGCAAATAAAAACAAAATCAAAAACCCAAACCCTTGTTCAATTCAAACGCACATCTAGATTAAGTGAACTAGTAAACAAGAAAGTTAAGACTTGTGAAATGCTTGACATTGGACAAGTGATTAACATCGACAAACAAGCTTTGACTGTTTTGCATGAGAGTAAACAACAATATACTATTCCTACATATTTCATTAGAGAATACAATCAAGAATACCTAGTAACAGACATATCAATACGATATCTCTACCATTACAAACCGGAACAGGCGTTTCAATCATCCTAAACGCAAATAGACAGAATAAAAATATAGGGAGTGACCTGTGTGGATCCAATAGTACAAACTAGTGTCCTCTTCGGAGGCTCAATAGGAATGGCAATTATTTTTGGCCTTTACATTGCTAGAATGATTTCCTATGAAATGAGACCTCTGGAAAAACCACTTGCAAGGGTAGAGAAAGGATTTTTCAGATTAGTTGGAATAGATGTAAATCGGCAAATGACATGGAAAGAGTATTTGTTTGCCCTCGTTTTCACAGATGGCATTGTTATGGTATTTATTTTTATAATATTTTTGATTCAAGGTATGCTTCCAACTGCCACCCCGGGTCTGAAAGGATTATCAATTGACCTGGCGTTTAATACTGCTGCTTCATTTATTACAAATACGGACCTTCAGCATTATGCTGGTGACCAACAGCTTTCGATACTAACACAGATGATTGCCATTACCTTTGTCATGTTCGTAGCTCCCGCATCAGCTATGGCAGCAGGGTTTGCATTTATCAGAGCTTTCATTAGAAAGAATTTTGGTTTAGGTAACTTTTATGTTGACTTTACTAGAAACATACTGACACTACTATTACCAGTATCCTTTGTATCTTCTCTTTTTCTTATATACATGGGAGTACCACAGACGCTTAATTCATCTGTAACAATAGACAAGACTTTAGAAGGCCACAATCAATCATTTACTATCGGTCCTGTAGGCTCACTAGAATCCATAAAGATGCTTGGTCATAATGGTGGAGGATTTTTTGGTGCTAATTCCGCTCACCCATTTGAGAATCCAAACGGATTTACAAATATTTATGAGACATTTTTGATATTGATAATACCTCTAGCTTTTCCTATAGCTTATGCAAAATTAGTTGGTAGAGGAAGAGGCATAGCCATTCTAATAGCTATGCTTATAGGATTTGGAATTATGTTTGCAATAGCTCTAACTGCTCAAAGCGGCCCTAAAGGATTAGAAACTAGATTTGGAAGCTTTGGCACTTTATTATTTACCATATCTTCTATAGCAACCAACACGGGAGCAACAAATTCATTGCTAGGAGGATTGTCGCCAAATGCCGTGATTTCTTTGTTTTTAGGAATGTTTGTTCAGGCAATTCCAGGAGCTGCTGGTGTAGGAATGATGACTATGATTGTCTACGTTTTGTTGACATTATTTATCGTGGGTTTGATGGTAGGCAAAACTCCAGAATACATGAGTATGAAAATAAGTCCAAAAGATATTAAATTGGCAGTATTCATATTTTTGTTACATCCTACATTAATTTTGATTCCAACGGTAACTGCATTTACAACTGGAAATGCTCAAGGAGTATTGGGTAGAGAAGTACAGGGCCAAAAGATAACACCATTTGGGTATACCCAGGCGTTATACGAATATACTTCTGCAGCAGCTAATAATGGCTCAGACTATTTAGGAACTTCAGCAAATACACCATTTTGGAATTGGTCTACTGGTCTTGTAATGCTACTTGGAAGATTCGTTCCATTAGGTTTAATGCTTGGAATAGCAGGGTCTTTTACAGCTAAAGATAGAAAGGAAGTAATAGAACCAATAAAGACTGAAGGACCGTTATTTATATCAGTTTTGGTAATTATGACATTTCTTCTTACTGCACTTACTTTCTTTCCATTCATAATCATAGGACCATTTTCAATGTTAGGGAGTTAGCAACAAGGAGGAGGTTGAACAAGCAAGCATAATGAAAATTGTTGATATGATAAAAAAAGAAATGAGATTTGATAAAAACGATAAAGGGCAAAATGCTATTAGCGCTGTAAGTAGTAATACTAGTAATAAAAAAAAGCCATCAACAATAGATCGAAAGGTAATTCAGGATTCTGTTACAAAATTAGATCCACGTTATCTGGCAAAAAATAATGCAGTAATGTTTACAGTGGAAGTTGGATTTATTGTAGTTTTTATTATTGCCTTATTTCCAAATATATCCACAGAATTTGTACAGTTCAGTTCGGCTTTCTACTTTGAAATAGCAGTAATACTTATTATAACCGTATGGTTTGCCACATTTTCAGAATCCCTCTCGGAGGCACAAGCAAGAGCCAGAGTAGACTCCTTGAGAAGTCTAGAGAAAGAAGTCTCAGCTAGAAAAATAGTAAATGAAAAGGAAGTCGTAGTAAATTCCAAGAGTCTCAAACCGGGGGATGAAGTTAAAGTGTATGCAGGTGAAACAATACCAAGAGATGGCCTTGTTATCAAAGGAAAAGCATTTGTAGACGAATCTATGATGACAGGTGAGTCAAATCCTGTATTTAAAGAAAAAGATGATCATGTCATAGGCGGAACTAGAATAGCAAGTGATAATATATTAGTTGAAATAACTGCAGAAGCTGGTAGAAGCTTTCTTGATGAAATGGTGGGATTAATTGAAAGTGCTAGCAGGCCTAAAACCAAAAATGAAATAGCCTTAACAATGTTGCTTGCAGGACTATCTTTAATATTTATCATAGTTGTAGGAGGGTTGCTCTTTCTTATTCATTATCTTGGATATAGTGGAGATATTGCTACGCTAATAGCTCTACTTGTTGCATTGATGCCTACAACAATAGGGGGACTACTTCCTGCAATAGGTGTTGCTGGTGTTACTAGAATTGGAAGAGACAACATAGTAGCCAAATCAGGTAAAGGGATTGAGGCGGCTGGCGATTGTGATGTATTGATATTAGACAAAACAGGTACCATTACAGAAGGCAGTAGAAGTGCTATCAAATTCATACCTCTTCAAATGTACACAGAACAAGATACAGGACAAGCAGCATTTGCGGCGTCAATTCATGATAATACTCACGAAGGTAAATCAATAATAGACCTATCAGAAGAAAAAAGGTTCATTCCACCATTAATGGAAAAAATACTTGCTGCAAGACCAATTGAATTTAGTGCAGATACTGGATATAGCGGTATTGATTTTATTCCAGCCAAAAAGACTGCTCTTACCAATGAACAACAAGAAGAATTTGCATTTATTTCAAAGCTTGAGTCTGAAAACGGTAATGGTAATGGAATAGCTGGAGCAGACAATCACCATCATGTAAATTGTAAAGTATCCAGTATGCTCCTTGAATTAGACAAATTTAACAAGGAAGTACAGGTACTCAAAGGCTCCGTAGACAATATATTAGCATTGACCAGAAAGGCAAATGCAAGAGTAAATGAAGCTGAAGTAAGATGGAAAGCACAAGAGGTATCAAAAGACGGTGGTACACCATTAGCAGTATCTATAAATAATGAAATAATAGGACTAGTTGTTCTAAAAGATAATCTAAAAGAAAACATTCGTCAAAAGCTAGACGAAGTTCGTGCTACTGGAATAACCACTGTAATGATTACAGGCGATAACAAGTTAACAGCTCAAGTAATAGCTAAGGAAGCCAATGTAGACCAAGTCATGGCAGAAGCAAAACCCACAGACAAGTTAGTAAGAGTACAAGAAGAACAAAGCAAGGGCCATGTAATAGGTATGGTAGGAGATGGTACTAACGATGCTCCTGCTTTAGCTAAAGCTGACATAGGTTTGGCAATGAATAGCGGAACAGCTGCTGCAAAAGAAGCTGCTAACATGGTGGACTTGGACTCTGACCCATCAAAAATTCTAAGAGTTGTAAAACTAGGTAAACAATTACTCATTACCCGCGGAGCTATTACCACATTTAGTATCGCTAATGATGTTGCTAAATATTTCGCAATAATTCCTGCAATGATTATGAAGAGTACCAATAACGCTCATTTGGAATCTCTCAATATAATGCATTTGCACAGTCCTGATACTGCCATACTATCTACACTTATATTCAATGCAATAATAATCCCAGCACTAATCCCATTATCTTTAAGAGGAGTCAAGTTCAAACCAGAACCACCTCAAAAGACCTTCATTAGAAATATGCTTATTTATGGTCTTGGCGGAGTGGCACTACCATTTGTTGGGATAAAGGTAATTGATCTTTTGTTATCAGTATTCATGAGATAAAAAAGAGGGAGAGAAAAAATGAAAGTAGAAGATAATGATGACAATATGCTTAGAATAGCTAGAGGACGTACTATGAAAATATTGGAGAAAATACAGAGTCAATTTACCCCAAATAACATCAGTCCTTCAATCAAAGTAATAATACTTATGTTAATAGTAACGGGAATTGCTTATCCTCTTATTCTTGTAGCAATAGGTCAAAACATATTTCCATTTCAATCTAATGGCAGTATAGTTACTTTCAATGGAAAAGCTATTGGTTCAAAACTTATAGCACAAGAATTCAATTCCCCAAAGTTCTTCCATTCAAGACCTGCATCAGATTCAGCATCAGGTTTGGATCCTCATATCACTCCTACAAGGGCTTTTTCTCAGATTTCAAATATCAGTAAAGCTTCTGGAATACCTGAAAATACCTTACGAACATTAGTTGAACTAAACATAGAAAGAAACAAAAACAGTAATCTGCTGGCTTTCGCTCCAGACCATGTTAATGTATTGGAACTAAATATGGAATTAGTGAGGCAGTACAACCAAGTTTATAGCGACGTTGTGCAGACAAGTAACAACAACACTTTACATTCTGGGAGGTGAAACAAATCGGAGTCAATTTTGGTTCTATTCGTGTCCTCTCTTTTAGTAGCTGCAGGTGTATTAACCTATTCATTAATAAAAGCAGAGAAATAGAAAGCACAACATTCATTTATCTTCTCTGTAACAAGTACTATTATATTTACCTCAGACAAGATGAAGTTTACGCATTCTCATTGAATTATCATATAGATAATTTCAACACGAGATTTTCCCACATAGGGATAAGCTGTAGAATGACTAGATATCAAATCCGAATGCGCTGCAGCTCTGACCAAACTAAGCAAAAAAGATAAAATAATGAGTTATCGAAATACGATTGGCTTGTACGAAGTGATGCAACGCTTCGTGGGAGTTGGCGCCGGCAGTATTTGTCTTCAAAATCTCGTTTGTTGGGACGATAACCGAATCTTGATGTATTTGTATTGGAGCAGGTTTTAATTTAGAAATCTGTTTGTTTATATCCAAAACTTTGCTGTAATGCTTGTCATTCTTGTTTCTTAAAAAGAGCGGATATACTGGATATGGATGCTTGAAACCGGTTATTGAATATTGTCCTGCGGTTTTAAAGTCAAAACTGCTGCAATCAATATGATGATCGTCAGAAAAGGAAGACGATGACTTTTTTATGATGTGGTAAAGATCACCACCTATTACCATTCCATTTGGAGTCGCCATGGAGTTTATTTTTGCACAGAGGTTCACCGTAGAACCAAATAAATCATCAGTGTGTGATGTTATAGATTTTGCCATCTCTATTCTGCCATAATCAGCGCTAATTCTGTAGAGAAGAAGAGGTAATTCTTCTTCTTAGCTTTTCATTTATAATATCGCTGGCTGCTATCATTGTAATTCCACACCCTACAACGTCTCTGAAAGCAGACTTGTTGGTAGAATCGAATGTTTTTGGAAAATAATACAAAAGGCTCCTGTTTGTATTCTTTATTATCGTTGCGCCAAAATTTCTGGCTATTGCAGCAAGACCCTTTACCTTTGCCATAGATTATTTTTGTAGCAGTAATGTCGCTTGCTTACTTTACTGCTGCTTCTATCTGGATTTAGCATCGTCAAGCAAAAAAATGAAGTTATTATGAATGTGGTCTTGGTATCATTGGAGGTCGTGTGGAAGGTGGGGCAGGAGGGACAGAAGGAGGAGAATTAGGGGGAAGTGGAGAAGGAGCTGATTTGATAGTCAGAAAAGGAATAGGAGACGG
>JAFAQB010000311.1 GCA_019246625.1 Nitrososphaeraceae archaeon | reverse complement strand
CCACAGGTGGCCATAGACCCAGTAATTATGGCCTCCTCACTAATTATGAAGCTACAGACCATACGTTCTCGTGAGCTTGCAGGCGACGTTCCTGCCGTGGTCACAGTAGGATTTGTTAACGCTGGTGTTAAACACAACGTCATTCCTGATGAAGCTCATATTGGTCTAAACATACGTACACAAAATACCATCGTACAGGAGCAGATCATCAGTGCTATTCGCCGTATGGCAGAGGCCGAAGCGCAAGCATTTCGTGCGCCTAAAATGCCCGATATCACTACATCCAGTGAATTTCCACTCACGAGTAACAGTGAGCCGATTGACCAACGTATACGCGCTGTGCATACAGCACTGCTTGGATCTGAGAATGTCATAGAGCTGCCAACATTAATGGCCAGTGAGGACTTCTCACAATATGGTCTTCCTGGCCGCCATCACTACGACGGAGAACCTATTCCTTACTGCATTTGGGAATTTGGTGGTCATTCACGAGAGCGCTATGATGCCGCCCCAGGAGATAGTCTCATGGCCAAGATGCCTTATCTTCCCTCCAATCATCAGTCCAACTTCGCACCAGACCCAGAACCCACGCTGCGTGTTGGAGTTTATGCCCTCACTTCCGCAGCACTGGCATATTTGCCGGCTGCTGGTTTTGTCGATAAGACTGCTTAAAGGACACCAGATTATGTCTGAAATTCCTATTCCCGTTAAGCAGAACACTAGGAAGAACGATCTGTTGTATTAGTTACTGTATAGCACCGATTTGCTTTAACATTCCTACTTGGTCATAGAATAATCTCTTCTAGGATTTTTCCATCCTTCCAGTGAGCAACGGTACAGAATTCTAAATGAAACTTCTTGTTAGTAGGTTGAATCATTTTCCCGTCAAGGCCTTTCATTGCACCTTTGAATGTACCTGTAAAGTCGGCTATTGAGCATGTATAGTCTCCTTCTGCAATGAGTATCTTGTAAGGATTATTGATAAGGTGATTATCAGGAAATATTTTCTTACGTTAGTCCTGCAAAAAGATCTTAATAGCCTACCACATATGTCATATAAAATACTATATCGGCAGCTTAAGAACTACGTGATAAAGCTAGATTTTAGGCCTAAAAAAAGATTATTATCATAATAGTCCGATAACCAAGAGTATGGTTAATGTTTGGTAGCTCTATATAATAACACCATTTAGGCATTTTGTATTTTTAGTGTTTAATGCTTTCCCAAGCTGTGGGAGTTTAATGACTCCGGTCTATATAGCATTAGCATACCACTCTATATTATCAGCAGTCAGGCCTTTTCTCTTTAGTACTTTATGTTGAATAATACACCCAGAGGACAAACGAAGGTCATGTTGATTCATTTGATTGTTTTTACACTACGAAAGAGTGATAGAAGATAAGGAAATATAAGTTCAGTATATTACTATTTTTTATTGTGATATTCCAGGATTAATCTCTAGCCATATTCTATTCAGTGTGGGCTTTATAACAATAGTACTGATTAGCAATACAGGTCTGCAGGTTAAAGAATAAATCAAGGCCAAACGCAGTATGGAAGAGTCATTTTAATGAAGTGGGAATATCTGTGCTCTTACTTCCCAAATTGCAAAAAAGTCTCTCTACTTGAGTTTGAAGGATTGTTGAAAGCCGTGTTAGATCAGGATCATGGAGTTCTATGACTGTTGAGCATTTATCTTGAAGCGCTACTCGCATATAGACTAATACAATGGAATGTGGCCCGAAAAAAACAGGAAGTAATAGAACGACAATCACAGCAACAATACCTATCATCAGAAGCTTAGATTATTTTTGAAAGGCAAAACTACTAGAGGATGAAGTTATTAATGAATATGCATCTAAAACATCAACAGCAGCCTTATCATTACCTATTTTACCATTGGGGATAAGCAACGACATGACTCTGCATGACCTTGAGCATAATGGAACGTGATCCATATCATTAGAGCATATAGCTATGTCAAACCTAAGTTATGTCATCTGCTCTATTATCCATTCTTAAAGCAGACAGAGAAATTAAAAAAAGAGAAATTATTGTTAGTTAAGTTGAGCCCTCACAAGGCATCTCTTGTTTTTATCTTGGCCTTGTTTAGTGTTTCTGAGCTTGGTTTCCCTTTAGCATGGTCTTCCTCTGTCTTTGCTTTTGCTTCAGTACCTTGAACAGTATTTTTTATCTTTTTTGCAATGTCTGTCATTTGTTAAGAATATATGAGCAATCTGATTTAATAGACCTTACATAAAAGATTCTTCATTATTATCTGTTACCATTATTATGAATACAAACTTCATAATATAAATACGATATAGTAATGTTATATAATAAGATTGGGTAACATTAAGTAACACTCTATAGCCTCATTATATTTATCTAAAGCATAAAGAACCGACCCTTTGTTATACCAAGCTTCTGGATATCACTGACCAACTCTAACGCCTTGCTGATGTTCTCCCTAATACTGTAATGTCACCACACCTATTCAAGAAAGTTGCAGTCCCAAGGATCTGTGTGGATTAATTCGATTTCACGGGCTTCTCCATGTCACCAATAATCTAT
>JAFAQB010000256.1 GCA_019246625.1 Nitrososphaeraceae archaeon | reverse complement strand
CTTTTGCCCTGTAGCCATTTTCTAAGG
This sequence comes from Nitrososphaeraceae archaeon, assembly GCA_019246625.1. Taxonomy (GTDB): domain Archaea; phylum Thermoproteota; class Nitrososphaeria; order Nitrososphaerales; family Nitrososphaeraceae; genus Nitrososphaera_A. Next base: position 7,142 of record JAFAQB010000256.1, on the reverse strand, counting down.
ACATTGACTTTTATTGGTTTGGGAATGTTACCACCCATTAATTCTTCTCTAATAATATTATAGAACATTTCAATATTTAATGATTCTGTATAGCTATTCTTTGCATGAGCTTTACTATCTTTTTTTTAGCCATAGTACATAAGGGCAGGGGTATGTCATATGTTGATAGTATCAAGCACAAATGCTATCTGACGATGATTTGACAAAGGTATGACCTGCATTTGACAATGTTATGACTCTAAAATGACGGCATCTGACGAATGTATGACCATGATATGACGGAAATCAGCAAAATATGCTTGTGGTTACATAACTTGTTTTCTGCCCGACGAGCATCTGACCATCATTTGACGGTATTTGATGAATATTTTATCATGGATCAGCCTAGCGTTCATCCAAATAAGTCTCAGCAAGTACGTCTCAATATACATAGCTAACATATAGACTGCCATGACTAGACATGCGAAAGACTCTATACTATAGCCTTCACTTCTCAGAATTAGAGCAACTTGTCTTAATAAATTAAATTGAGTCATTATGTCTACATTCCTTTATTATGTTGCTCACACTACCAGTAGCTATTCCTTCTTCCCTTGCTATTTGCTCCATACTTAGGCCCTGTAGCCATCTTTTGAGGACATTTATCTTTATTGTCTTTGGTATATTGCCATCCATATTGCTTTCTTCTATGACAATTTATTATTGTATTCTTCTATTTAAGTATTCTAAAGAGACATTCTTTATTTGGTCAATCGCAAATAAACATTATCATATACATACTTTTTTACCTCTGTCATATGTGGGTACATAGGGGTATGCCCTTTCCTAATATTATCAATCACAAAGCCAATCTGATGATGATTTGAAGAAGATATGATTTGTATTTGGAGATAAAATAAGCAATATATGAAAGGATATGAAAACCATTTGAGGATTTTAAATAATAATAGATCTACATCTCTGTGTTTAGTTTCCTATCTGAGGGCTATATGACCGTCTTTGAAGGCGGCTGAGGACTATTTGAAGGTATTTGAAGGCTATATGAAGCTATAGCAAATTATTCTTCCAACCGTCAGTACTACTTTTACCATGTCTGCTTATTTGTAAATATGTTGTAACTCGAGGAAAATCAGAAATCCGAATACATATATCCTATCAGCAAATGCTTTTTGTCTAAGGTAATATTCAAACAGACATCATATATAGGCAAATCCTTAATTGCTGAGAATAGAACTAGAAGAAGATACCTTATTTCAAAATATTGAAGAAAACATCATCCAGCTCAACTCACGTTATAATAACATTATAACAACCAAGACCACTATGTGTTTACGATATTAGGCAGCTCAGAATAAAATCCAACTCGGCATCGCAATTTTGGGAACAAATCATAAGAATGCTCTATAACATTAATATATTAATATTATTGCTTTAATCCTTAAACGTGTACCAGAATCAACGACAATCACCAGTTTCGCCTAGGAGAACAAAAACGGTGTCTATTGTAATTCCAACATATAATGAAGCTGAAAACATTTCGAGGCTGATAGAAGCAATAAAGGATAACTTGCCCTCTGGTATTTTTACCGAAATAATTGTAGTAGATGATAATTCTCCTGATGGAACTGGCAAGATAGTTGAGACATATACGCAGAATAATAATAACAGTGCGACAAAAAAATCATCGCTTCAGCGGCAAGACCAAAAACAGGAGCAAAATGTTCTTGAAATTAATAGTAACAAAAACTGCTCGGTCAAAGTTATTAATAGGGAAAATAGAAATGGACTCATTCCCGCAATTTTGCAAGGAATATCCTCCTCAGGAGGCGACTATATCTTGGTTATGGATGCAGATTTTTCTCACTCACCAGAAAATATACCAAGAATGATAGAAGAGCTATTGCATAACCCTGATCAAATCGTTGTTGCCTCACGGTATGTTAAAGGGAGTTCAGTAGTGGGGTGGCCCGTAAAACGCAAAATAATTAGCAGATGCGCAAATATAATTGCCAGATATGTTTTGAGGTTATGCAACATCACAGATCCCATGTCTGGATTCTTTGCCTTTCGACGTCACCTGATTGAAAATGTCACCATTGATACCAGTGGGTATAAACTTCTACTAGAACTTCTTGTCAAGGTCAATGGCGGTAACACAAGGGTTAGAGAAATTCCATATACTTTTACAGACCGGCAATCTGGACGAAGTAAGATGGATAACGGTGTTATGATTGATTATATTAAAGCGGTATGGCATCTTTACAGATACGGGCAGAAGTCAAAACAAACTACAGAGCAAAATAAAGAGAAGCGCAAGTCCATATTATTCCTATCTAAGGCCGGTAGGTTTTTCACAATAGGCGCAAGTGGTCTACTAGTAAATTATGTGATATCCTATCTACTCTCAAATGGCATATTAGCAAATCTTTGGTATGTCCAGGCTACGGGGATCGGAATAATTTGTTCAATAACTTCGAACTTTTTCCTAAACAAAGCATGGACCTTCGAGGATAGAAATTTTTCTGCTCGCCACACTTTAAGACAATACGGGCTATTTTTTGGAATGAGCTCAATTGGCGCAGCCTTACAATTAGCAATATTGTATTTTCTAGTCGAATCAGCAGATATGAAATATGAAGTTTCATTAATACTGGCAGTTGCTATTGCATCTATGAGTAATTTTCTACTTAACAAAAAGTGGACTTTTCGAGAGAAAGTATGGGGTTAAATTATTATGTAAAAACTAACTTGAAACTATATTTGCGATCTTATTTCATTCTTTTTATTCATCTATTCAAAGTTGTAACTGCGGATACTAAAAACTAGGTTAAAGAAATGAGTATGCCTATGGTATCAATGGTACTAAGACCAATAGAACGGACAAATGATTCTCCTCCCCTCGAGGCTCTAAGGCGTAGGCTCTTAAACCTCTCAATTCATTATTTGTAGAATTATTTATCTCTACCTTGTATAACAGATAAAATTTGTAATGAGTATTAAGTATAAACCTAGTTGAACATAACAATAAAATGTAATGATGTAACAAATAGAAGATATGTCATCAAAAATTAATACTGAAACAAACAGACAGAATTCTAACACCACCAATTTTAATCCATTTGTTGCAGGGATGGAACTCTGGCAATCTTCAGCGATGTCTTGGGTTCTGACCTATAATGAATTCGTTAAAAATGCTTCAAGAATGACTGAATATTGGTTTAAGCAATTTTGGAATCCCTGGAACAGGTCTGAACCTGAAAAGAAAGATAAAGTAAAAGTAGAGTAAAAGCCAATATCAAAAAATATATTACACTTTTTTGTTGCATAGTCATTGTCTTGGATGCAAATATTGTCTCTTTAGCACTAGCAGTCGACAAATCCACAATTGCAAAACATCTCAAGTGAGCCTAAGCATTTGAACGCCAATAGTTGATGCGCTGTTAGTTCATTTACAGAACGTGATATTATTCTGCTATTATTTTTGAGTAGTACTCTTACCATTGCGTACAGATAATAATATTTTAGCTTCTTCTATTTCCTTCCTTGCTTTTAACTTTGCCTTGTACTTTAGATTACGTGGTCTTGTTCGTAATCTGTAACCACAACAAGGGCACCAAAATCCATCCCATCGCATGAATAGCTCACATACCTGGCAGCGTTTCTGACCAGTGGCATATCTACCAGAACCACTTGGTTTTTGTGCCTTATGACGTACACATATGCCTTTACAAGTCATTTTTTATTTTTCTCTTTCTCTATTAGAATATGCTATATATTATACTTTTAATAACACCAACCATAAAACCCTACCAAACCTATATTATATGTTAATCTCTGCTTTTCATTTTATATAACGTCATCATACTTCCTGGAGATCGGGCATAGAAGTACTTGAGTTGGCAAAATTAGTAGTTTGCAGGGCATATATTGGGTTAATGTCAGGGAAACATGCTAATCAAACTTCTAAATTTTGTAGGTTCAAATTGGGAGAGAATGCACTTTCTCTTGTTTGCAATTAGGGCATTTAGAAGCAAAATCATAATCACAATTATTATTTACTATGTATGATGAGGCACACCAAAAACAATAATCACATACCATAAAATATTCTTGTTTTGGCTTTCTTGCCTTTTCCTTGGGCCTTACCTTAGCTTTAACTACTGCTGCGATATCTTTTATAACACCCCACTTTACTATCTCTTGTGGTTATTTTCTAACCATCTGCTCTGTTAGATATACCATGAGGCGTTAATTTTTTTCCGTTAGATAATATTTACAAATATATCAATTCTTATTGGTCAAATTTCATTCATTTTATCTCTGATTGGTTCTTCAGCAATACTACAGATGTTTTATTTAACAAGCAATAGCAACAACAAGACCAACTTCAAAATAACTTGTATTATGCCAATACATAAAATTCCTTATCTATCAAATTAGAGAAATAGACAGAAAGAAGAGTGTGCTGTATTATGTAATCTCTCGAAATATAAACAAACCTAAATCAAGTTTTGACATTTAGGTCTGACTTCCAAGAAGATTATCATTAAATAACCCGAGGAATTTTGTGTTATTAAGAATTGTATTGGTGACCTGAATAGAGCTGACCGCCATAACTAGAGTTGGTACGACATGCAGTTTGGAGAAGGTGTTGGTATCCTTATTTAACTTATCCTGGCCGCCAAGAGAAATAATTAGGCATTTTTAGACAGATTTAGTACCATATACGACGACCCTTGCATCCATATGCAATCTTTATTAGTTTTCATCTTCAAAAAGTCGCGTAGGTTAGAGATAAAAGATGGTTTCAATAAGAAGTCCACCTGAATGGGGAATTGAACCCATACAATCAAAATACAGATCAGTTACAGGAAGGAGTTATTTTATACTTTGGTCCAGTCTAGGAGTGGGGCTGCTTGTTTTCTCTGCAGGATCTTTGCTTACAGGTGCAAAGTTTAGTGATGCGATACTTGCAATCATAATTGGATCCTTGGTAGGCTCTTTGCTTCTGGCAGTTGCAGGAAAGATTGGGAGCGATCATGCAGTGCCATCATTGGTAAGCATGAGACCGTCGTTTGGCGTTCGCGGCTCCTATCTACCTGCTATATTAAACATAATACAACTCATAGGCTGGACAACATTTGAAATCATGATAATGTCAAAAGCTTCAGAAATGCTAGTAGGAAATCATATCCCATATTATATTTGGACAATTATGATCGGAGCATTTGTCATTTTGCTTGGCATTGTTGGACCCCTTACTGTGTTAAGGCAATGGCTTGAGAAATTTGCCATTTGGATAGTTTACGCGTCGTCCACTTTGATAATAATTAATCTGTTAATGTCGGGAACTGTTTCTAAATTGATATTATCCGCATCTGGCACGGCTTCTGGGCTTTCCTTCTTTTCTGCACTAGATATTGTAATAGCTATGCCGATATCTTGGATGCCACTTGTGTCAGACTACAATCGATTTGCAAAGAACAGCAGAGGATCTTTCTTTGGTACCTTTGTTGGCTTTGCAATAACAAATATCTTGTTTTATTTTGGCGGACTGATACTTGGTGTAAGCGATGTTATTGGTGTGGTCGCTGCAATCCAATCCATATTCTTTGGATTAATTTTGTTAATGTTTATTTTACACGAGACAAGCAATGCATTTGCAGATGTATATTCCGCAGCGGTTTCTACTCAAAGCATTTATCACAAAATTAAACAAAGATATTTGATAATTGGTTTCACAGTTCTGAGTATTGTTCTTGCGATAATAGTGCCAATTTCACAATACGAGACATTTCTTCTTTTGATAGGAGCGGTATTTGTTCCTTTATTTGGAATTGTTATATCAGATTATTATATTGTCAAAGATCGCCATTATGAAACGAAATTGATGTACGGAAGTAGTGCCTTGAGTATTGGTTTTCCTGCAATTATTGCATGGTCGTTTGGAGTACTGATATATTATCTTTTTTCTTCGATATCCCCCATATACATTTCTCAATGGCCTCAGATAGGTTCAACGATACCAAGCTTCATTGGATCTTCCCTTCTTTACCTTGGTATAATGAAAATAAACTCAATAGGTTATCTTACTAAAATAATTAAAGGATAAACTTGTTGTATTGATTGATCTGCGCTGGAATAGAAAGGTAAATGTGAAGGTTTATTGATATCTCTTAAGGACGTTGAAAGCACAAGCTAATGCCAACGACGATCGTCTCAAATGGATTCGTGATGCTCATAATATTAAAAAAGAAGATGACGAACAACAACACACAGATAGAATGGAGGACTACCTGGAAGTCATTTATGAGTTGATACAAAAGAAAGGATATGCTACAGCAATAGATATCTCAGAATCTCTGAATGTGAGTTCTCCAAGCGTAACCAAAATGCTGCGTAGGTTGGATAGCAGCAGATACCTGCGTTATGAGAAGTATCGAGGAATCTGCCTTACGCAGGAGGGAATTGATGTCGCGAAAAATATACATGAAAAGCATGGTTTATTGTCTGATTTTTTAAAAATGATTGGAGTAGACGAAAATACTGCAAATATTGATGCTGAAGGTATTGAGCACCATATACATCCAGAGACTTTAAAAAAGTTAGAGAGATTCGTAAAGATTATAAAAAATAGTGCAGAATTTAGCCTAATGCAGGATCACAAATTACATACTGATGAAAAAAATAATTATCCATTATCAAGCAAAACCAAATAAGATGATGTAAATAAGAATGAATGAGTATAAACCAACAACTTCAGCCGGAGATACTAGTAAATATTCTCATTAATATGTATGTATATTGTTGAAGCGGTGCTGTTAAGTGCTATCACCTCCTTGTGAACCATTGAAGACCAGTTTTGATAAAGTATATAGAAATATGAATAATACGAACCATTGATATAATACATGAGTTAAGTTGCAGCCTAACTTCTTTCAGGGATAATAATCATCAAAATTTTCCGTTCTATCTTTTACATACTCTATGATTCTTTCTATTATTATTACATTCAAACATTACAATATGATAGTTAAACTAAGCCTTAGCTATTACCTACCTTTGCCTAACTTAACACGACAATAGTATATAGATACATTTAGATAATGTGATGCTTATGCCACTTTTCTAAAGACATAGCT
>JAFAQB010000306.1 GCA_019246625.1 Nitrososphaeraceae archaeon | reverse complement strand
GATATTGTTAAGGCCCACAGCACAAGAAAGATAATGGTAATGATAAACTCACATTTATTTGTCATATCTTATACTCTTCAGTAATATATCTATACATGCTTTAGGTAGTTCTGTCACTGTGCTGTCAAGTATTTGATATCTCTGCTTATAGTTGAGAAAATATTCCACCGTTAATACACACATTAAGGAAAGATGATGCTGACTAACAACCATTTTCATATTATCGATAGTCTAGTGGCGGATTGATCTGGTATCTTGTAGAGGTTGACCTTTGCTGACCATTGCGAATAACTTCTAGAACGTTTTGTCTTTCGAAAGAAAGTATAATATTGTACGGGCATCTGCTGCGCCACGTTCCCAGATAGACGGTTCTGGTTGATTAATTGGGAGTTCTTCTGTTGGTATTGTTGTAATATCATAGCATTCAAAGGATTACCGATTTTTGTATTTTCCTGGTATCACTTCACCTGTTTGAAATTCTGTCATTGGTACTTCTTTCTTATCAAATTTGCCTGTAAAGTATAGAAGTTTGTATACGTTATAGAAACAGGAGCTATTAAGATTCCACAGATTCAAAACCAATATGCCAAAATCAAAAATGAGCTAGAAGCAATTGACTACAAAAAGACAATGGCAAAATATGAACTGCAGAACATAAATAATCAGACTGCGATTCTAAATAGAGATATCCATAACAAAAAAATGAGATAGCATATTTACATTTTGAAGTACAAGAGTTAGAAGAGTATCTTCGTGGACTCAAGAATTACTTCTCATTAGCATTTTCCTACTATAATTCAGAAAGATGGTTGGGTTGCCAGAGGCCGCATATAGTGAGGAGGAAGATGACAAATCATACTTACATAGTAGTAGTAACATCCAGCAGCACAATAATTCAAAGCAAAGCATCATTTCAGATTTGACGACATAAACTCCTTAGCCATTACAATCTCTTTTGTCGCGTGTATTAGTTCTTTACTAAGAATATCACGTTAAAATCGTATGAAAATTTGGCTGATATCTTTCTAATCGTTACTATTTATAATAACATTGTCCATTACTTTTAGTTGGTTCTCAACACAAATTCCATGTAGGCGATATAAACCCACATTATAAACCGGCTGATGATATGCCGGATAACGAAAAACGAGGCGTACGAATACCCTCCATAATAGAGCCGCCTACAACAACCCCATTGTCTACTGAATGGCAGACAGATGATAATACATACATTGAAGCAGCGACCCTGTTTGACATAGTCAAATTCTTTTTGGATTTATGACGCAGTCTGATCTCTTCTAGTATACATTGTAGTTCTCGTTTACTTGACGGTGACTTTTACCCTATAGTTACGGATGGTGCGTGTTCTACAGACTTGTATAATACATTTCGACTAGATTAGATATCAGTTATCAATTCTGGTATAGTGATACCAGTAAACCATAATTTAGAACAGACAGAACAGCCAGTGTATTATACTATGCCGCAGCCTTAAATTTCTGGTGTAACACGTATGTACGGAAACGAGTCCAATTATTCAGTACTACAAAATAACCTTGGCAGTCTTGTAAGAGATTGACAGTAGTAGGCATACTATAGATATAAACGGAAGTTTAGAAGTTCTAGCCGCTACACAAAAAACTGTAAACCTATTAAAGGCAATAAAAAAATGCCTTGGAACTCAAGCTACAAACCTGTATACGACATGTTCTTATATCGCTTTGTCCTTTGGTGATCTCTTCTTAGCGAGGTTTTTCGTTATTTGTTCCCGATTATCATTTACTCTATTTAATTGATGCCTATGTTTGGGATAGAGCACTCTCTCTATACTTCGCTCTGCTGGTTGGTTATAAAGATCCGGCTTAAGATAATAACCACGCTCTTTGGCAGGTTTTTCTTCCTCTACCTTGATACGGTTAGCATTTGCCCAAGGATCCTTGCGTATCCCTGTTACCTGCCAAGAGACCTTCATTCCATGGTTTCCTCCAGCTATTTTAAAATGATTATTTGAGATTTCCTCTTCGATATACAGGTTCGGCCATGACGCTCCAATAGCTGTGAGCTGATATCGAAAGTCTTTGTTGACTTCTCCAAACCATTCTAGAAGCTTTACTTCTGCTTTGCCATTGGAGTCTAAAGTCACAACTCCGTCGTAAATATTCTTCATATCTTCTGACTCTACAAAAGAGTGTGAGAGATACTTGTTGGCAGGATCAATAGGGTGATCGATTTGAAACCCTCCACCGTGTTTGGTTACCTTGCCGTTAACATGGATATCATCATAAAAATCTCCCGCAACACTTGGAGCGCCAATAT
>JAFAQB010000379.1 GCA_019246625.1 Nitrososphaeraceae archaeon | reverse complement strand
GGTGTTGGAGCTGGTAGACCATTCAAGCTAAAAGTTAAAGAAAGATTCCTGATGCTGCTAGTCTATTACAGACTATACATAACATATGCACTTTCAGGATTTCTATTTGACCTTGATCAAAGCAATGTCTATAGAGATATTTCTATAATCGAACCTCTGGTTAAATGGTGTGTCTCATTGCCAAAGAAATTGTATAAGCGTACAGGAAGAAGAAGGCTTAGAACCATTGATGAAGTTGAAGAATATTTCCCTGGTTTCAAGGCATTCATAGATTCTACTGAACAAGAAATTCCAAGGCCAAAGAACAAAAGAAAAAGAAAAAGCTACTATTCGGGTAAAAAGAAAAGACACACTGTAAAGACACAATACATGGTAAACAGTGAAGGTTTGATACTCCACAAAACAGGTCATGATCGGGGAAGAATACACGATTATGAAGTTTTCAAAAATAATCATCCTACAACACCAACACAAGTTACAAATGTACTTGACCTTGGATACATGGGAGTTCAGAATGATTTCCCCACTGTAAAGTCTGTACTGCCAATTAGAAAGAAAAGAAAAAGTGAACTCTCAGATGAAGAAAAGAAACACAATAGAAATCATTCCAAACTAAGGGTAATAGTTGAACATACCATAAGCAGAGTCAAAAAGTTTGGGATAATGGGTACTAAATTCAGAAATAGGCTTAGACGATATGATCATGTTTCCGATATAGTCTCAGGACTAGTAAATTTCAGAATAATGCGAACTAATGGCATGGTTCTGTAGAAAGAGTGTAAGACTGACCATCCTGAAGAGATTTTCCTTTGTAATTACGCAATAGATCTAGTTTCTACATGCCCAATTGTCAGCCCACTTTTACAAAAGCTTCTAGGCTGCACGAATGGATCGTACATTACCATAAAATACTGGTAGGCTATTATTTACTCATATGATTCTCAAAATCATCTGGGTTTGGGTAATATAACTTACCTGGATGTTCATTGTCAATGTGTTGTATGCGGTCGTTATTAGATGAACAAACATGGTTGCAATAGAAGCATTTGAAATGTAAACCTTCTTGCTCTTCTAAAATAATAAAATTACTCGATTTAGCTGATAGTCGATTTTAAGGTATTGATGTCTCGATCGTCATTATTTGTCTCTGCATTATTTGACGTATATTATATATGTCGAGTTGTCCAACTATGTCTAAATAAGTAGTAGATAAAAATATGCTTTTAAGAACTCGAATACTTGGTTGTTTTACATAATATATGGAAGAATTAGATAGGATTAATCCTTGGTGTAATGGAGAGGTTCCTATGTCCTGCATTGAGTGGAACAGAGCATCTACCAAAAGGGAAACGGATTCGTATCTTATTCTGTTTTATTTAGAATAAGCCCCCTGACAGGGATTGCTGCGTAATGGAACAAAATGAATGGAAGGCATTTCGAAAATATCTTTATAAGTCACCTGCAAACTTAGGATCTATCTCCAAAGCTTTGTTATAACATGCTGCAGGTTCATTGCATCCTTGTATGACATATAGAGTTGTTATCATTTTTATATACCAAAGAAATGTTTATGACAAAAGCTTCAGCTCAGTAATATATCGACTCGTTATGATGACTGTGATCATATGACGTGATATCAAACTGCAGCCACCCGATACCTCACATGGTAAAATTCAATAGATTTACTACAAAACTTCTGTGCAAAAGATGTGGAATATGCATAGCAACATGGCAAACAGGTTCCGTAAAGATCAGAAGAATTCCCGTAAAGGTTAGCAGCAGAAGAGAGCTGACAGAGAAGGAAAAAGAAGAGCTTCGTCAACATTGTATTATCTTGTATAGTATGACACTCGCTCAAATGCCTGTACAATATTGTACTATCTTTCAAAAGACAAAAACGTTCTAGAAGTCATTCGCAATGGTCAGCCATGGTCAACATCGACAACCTACCAAATCAATCCACCACTAGACTAATAATAATATTATAAAATGATTATTAGTCTGCATCATCTTTTTCTTTCCTTGATTCAGAAAAGTACATGCGGTTATGTAGATCATAGCTTTTCCAAGACATTTCATCTCCGGTATTACCTTATTGCAGGGTGTATCCTACCAAAGTAGTCTGTATTTAGGATTTCTGATTCAACAATAGATATGTTGGATTAGGGTAACATATAGACATTGGCTCAAACACTTTGTATCAAATGTGGTTCAGACCTCAAAGCATCTTCTTATTGTCAACTTTGCCAGGAGCCTTTGATTTTTGGATGTTTCTTGTGATTATAGCAGTGAGGAGAAAGTTCATGCTGATTGTAGAAATGCAGAAGTATTAGCAAAAACTGCATCAACAACGGAAGAAGGTACAGCAGCTGCTCCTACTATTACTATAACACCTACACCTATAACAGGCAATCAAGAGAGTATTCTTGATAAGCAGAGCTACGTTCTGCACAATCTTATATGACAGCGAAACAAGATAATAATAAGAATAAAAGTAATGTCAATCCGTTTGCTGCAGGCACAGCGCTTTGCCAGAATTTGATAACTTATTCGTTAAATGCTTTTATGAAGAATTCTTTAAAAATGCTCCGAAAATGACTGAAGAGCGGTATAATATATTTTGGAAGCCTTGGGTAAATTGGATGGCGCAGCAGCAGCGACAAAACAGAGACTGAGTAAATAAGTTAGAATAGCCTATTATCGTAAAAATGACTATATGCTAAAGTACAGGGATCGTATATAGGGAGGAGATGCTCAAAAAGAAGATCCTTTGCTTATGGAGGCCTAGCATTTTTTCTTCCATATACTTTTTGTTAACCCAATTGACTATTCTTCATTGAATGGTCTTGGTAGTATCCTCCGTTTTCAACGCAAGTTAGATACAGCAGAGTTCTTTTGCCAACGAGCAATCAACTTAGTGAAAAAACTAACTGGAATAAACCATAGTGAAGCCATACAAGACCTTCGAATGATCCAGTATTACAAAAAGCAAGTCTAAAATGACGAGCTCGTAGAGATCAAGTAATTTCAAACCATCTTATTAGTAACCTCTATCATCTAGCAACCAGATTAGCAAATTCCAAATACTTGCAGCAATACCTGTAATAGCACCTCTTACAACGACATTTTCTAGTGGATATAGCGGTGAGATAGATCCATGCCAAGCAGCTGTTACGTATAATATAACTATGTACATCTCACATCATATGAATTTGGATGTAATTTGGAAAAAAGCATATTACAATACCGCCAATATCCTGTTACCATGAGCGAAGAGAAGACTATTCAAGTTGCGGATATATTGCAATTATTCTCCTACGATGATGCTGATTGTTAAATTAACCTATTGACATGATGGCGAAACATAGTACTCGGCGTTCTAACAACTGTGGGTAGCAGTAGCACTGCTGTCACTATCATTTGTCTTCGATGTTATGGCCCGTAGACTCTCCACATTAAGGTCGCACTGCTACTAGAAGTGTACACATACACCAAGTGGTCCATCTGAGGAAGAGTGGTTGGCACTGTTCCAGACGCCACTACAGCTATTGCGGATATATCAGGACATATGCCTGGTGCAGGTCCTGTCGGCTCTCTATCCTGTATGATAGGGGGCCAGCAGACCCCGGACTGATGGGGAAGCCATTAAAGATCAGCCCTAATACTATACCTGATCTATTCTCACAAAGTATTGTTCCGATTGGCAATGAAGTTGGAGTAGGTGTATGTTCCAATATATCGAAAAATTCTTTCCAGGAGTAATGGAGTGACTAGTTAATGACTGATTCATTCTATTGGCTATATCTTGCATGGTCTCATCTGTAGGGATTGAATTATTTACACTAATCATAAATGCTCCTGTTCGCTCTGGGTTTAACAGCATTGTTGTAAAATTAACCATTTCAAGTACTTGCCAATCAGAGGGATAATCTATTGAATAACCATATATGCATAAAATCTATGGGAAAGGATAGTACTACTGTCTGGCAAGTACATTATTCTAATGATGATAGAACATCAAACATTTCGCTGCCATCATTTTTACAGAAAACCAGAGGTTCGAGATCATCGTAATTATCTACAGCTGTACTCGTAAGTTATATTTTGATCCTTGTTTGTTATCATCCCTTTAAGTCTGGGTCTCCATCTAATCTTCCCTATTTCAGAGATAGAGACAATTGCCGAACTTAGGTACACCAAACAACTACCATCTAAAAATTGCTGGTTACAAACCTAACTATCATGGAATAATAAATGTCTATGCAATGTTATTTTTTCACGCATTACTCTTTTTGTCTTGATAATAATATTTTAGAACTCTTGCATTTCTTCCTATAAGCAGACCCGCACCAACCATAAGAAGGAAGTCGGTAGCTGTAAAAGCCAATATTGTTGTTGCTGGATCTGTGTGAACGAGCGGTGACATAACAAGAATGGCACTACTACCATTTTCTAGTATCGCTTCCTGCTGGTTATTAAAATAAAATTTTTCTGAACCAATAAAGATAAAGTTAATTGCACTACGTACAATTAATGCTGCAATATATAGCAGGTAAATAGCCAATCCTCCTTTTGAATAAATAGCAGAAGAGCTTTCATCACCATTAGTAGATAATTTCCAAAAGTAGAGAATTCTTTTTGAATATCTATATGAACCATATCCTGCAGCTATAACAACAGCAGAATAAGGAATAACATATACAAAGGGTACATTGCCAATCAAAAAAGAGTTGTAAACCAGGAAATAAGCGATAGCAATATAATAAACAGAAAAAATAATTGTCTTTTTTACACTTACTTTTGTTCCTTGCATGACCTTTCTGATTCTAAAAATAGTTATGATTATGGTAATGCCTAATGTGAATATCAATAGTGAAAAGGCTAAGGCATGATTATTATCGCTTAACAATACATAAGGAAGTAGAACAAAATGCATATTTAATTTAGTATCTCACTTCCAAGTTTTGTAATAGCTATACCAAAGTTATTCTATGATAACGACAATTGCGAATAACCTTGAGAAAAAAGACTGGATTAGCACATATGAGATTACTCGCATGCTCGTAGGACTAAAGATATAAGATAATTAATATTGGTTGATCGAATTAAAAGAACGATAGAATATCTGAAAGATAGAACCGAGGCATTTGACGGCTATTTCCCATGTATAAGAAGAAGAGAGATAGACTGTGCAATCTACTGCATGTCCACAAATGGCTAATTCTTTTTGTGTTTATGCATAATAATGGCATCATCAAATTCAATACTAATTTTATTAATTTATGGAGGTGAAAGGACTTAAGTTAACACGGCTCCTTTGAGAATATGAACTTTATGAAAGTCTTGACTGGCCATGACTAACAAAAATAAACAATAGTTATCAATTGATGGCTAGAAAAGCTTCACAATCTTTATGCTAATGCAGAAAACTACGAGATCGCAAAGACTTGCACGTCTACTGCATAAGGACATACTGACCTTATGGCGTATTGAACGTTGTATGGTGCAAGACCTCCAGCGAGAATGATATGTAAGTGGCTATTGTCCACCATTTTTTTGCTCAATGTCCAATCATGAGTCATACCTGTTCCACCAGTCCGATCTACTTTCGGATTCACATTATCTAAAATGAGAGCATCTGCTATACCATCATAGTTATGTAATTTTTTCAGAGGAGCTTCAAATCCATCTACTACTATATGAATTGCCTTGATTATGCGGACTGATGGCATCTTTTCTTTAATTGCAGATATTTCTTTCAGATCAATATCGTCGTTGTCATGTAATTGAATCGTTGTGGTTTTTTGATTAACTCAAGAAGTGAAATGGTTGACCTTCATGAACAACAACGACAATAAACCTTGGCACAAACTCTATGATAATAATTGTGTATGTACTAGAAGATCCTGATATCATCAGTCAATTGATCATTATATAGATTTTGCAGTAGATTGTAGAATCAAAATGGAGAATGCCCTGAGAGCTGCAGGTATAAACGATGCAAAAACATCAATTGAAAGTGACCTTTTAGCAGAGATGGTAAGACAAAAATCAGCTATGAATGTAGGAAGAATCTATCGAGAGAGAAAATTAAGTGCACATTATTCACAAAGATTGCTGGAAACTTATATGTTTAAAGATCATCCACAAGCTCAGAAAATTGCTCAACATATTTTCACTTCCTTAGTAGTTGGTTTTCCTGATCATCACTGTAATATGGATTATAATATGTGCAAAAACTTGGGATTAAAAGCTGAAAAAATGAGTGATGAAGAATATGATGCCTCTAGAGATATAATTATGTCACTAAATAGATCTGTGGAAAAAGGTCTCATATGCAATGAAGTCGAAGGCGAAGAACAAGAAGGTCATATAGAGCCTTTTATAAGATTATATGCAGAACATTTGACATGACAACAAGTTCTAAGGGGTATGATAATATATCCTTCACTTGAGATTGCAGGAATGATTGGTGGAGAAAAAGAAGACAATGAAGAAGGAGTCATGTATGTTATTGCTGCCACTAGTGGAATTGAGAATAGCCCAGATATCTCTAAAGATACTCTGGAATTCATGCTTTCATTACCAGTAGAAAGAAAAATATTCAAAGTTAGTGAATTAGAAACTGTATATGCAACACCAGAACAACAAGAAGAAATGGAAAAGACTATTGAAGAAAAATAATAATGAATAAGGCATAATGTGTTAGATAACATTTAGACCACTTATCATTGACGAAATGTCGAGAAAAAGAAGTATAGGATTTGCTAATAAGGACAAAAAGAGAGTCCATCTTCAGGCAGTAGTATTAATAATAATTGTATCAACCCCTGTCCTTGTAATTGGACTTATAAGTGCACCATCTGTTGTAGATGCTCAAACAACAGCTATATCGTGAAGCACACCAACAACAGGAACAAACGGTAATACTACAACTAGTGCTTCTAACTCAATTAACGCTACGAAACCCGTAGACGGCTACAACACACCACAAGGACATCTATCAGCCATAAGACATGTTTTTGACGATCCTTCTCTTCGGGTACAGCATTACTGTAAGCCTGATGCTAAGATAGTTCTAGTATGCCAGCTTTATGACAGTGCGTCAAAGAATGGTACACTTATAGGAATAGAGTATATCATTACAGCAGATCAGTACAACTCATTACAAAACCGAGAAAAACCAAATTGGCATCTCCATAACATAGAGTTTGCGCCTAACAGAGCTGATCCAATGTTTCCAGAACTTTCGGCAGTCCAAGTCAAAGCTTTGATGGGTAAACTAATGGATACATATGGTAAAGTCATAATCACCTGGAATCCAAAGGTCAATGGCGAATATTATTATCAAAGTGAATTAGAAGAGGAAGAGGAAGACTAAACTGGTCTCATCATTTCCTACATATCCTGAAGTTTATACTCAGCATGCCATTCACATTATCGATATACTTGTATTTAGAAACAGATCGTTCTAACCAGTATTTTTCCTTGTAAAGGTTAGATACCTTTTCTGCTGAAGAATCAAAAGTCTGCTGAAGTGTGTTCAGAGCGTCAGTTTGTTCCATTATTCTTTGTTGGTTATACTTCAGACATCTATCTGAATCTTTCATTCTGTATTGCATGTCTTGGAAATTATTTTGAAGGCCTTGGACCTTGTCTTGGAGTTGTCGGTATTCATCTTGGAGTTCTGGGAGTTTGACAATACCCAATTCCAAATGGTCCACAAAACCATTCTACATTCCTAGGATTCAAACCTCTTTTCTTCAATGCCTTATGTGTTTTCAAAAAGCTTGGAAGAGAAGGCTCTATCTCTGGATAGATTTGATACAATTTATTCATACGCTTTAGCTTCCAGAATTCTCTAAAGAACTTGTTTACTTGTTTTTCTCTAAGACCTAATTCGATTGCTACTTGTACAGGCTTCTTTCCTTCGCTAAAGAGTTTGTAAGCCTGGGTAGCTTTTTCATTATTGGAATGAGACTTTTTGTTAAATGCCACTACTTTGCAAAATTATTTCATAATAAGTATCTGCATCGATACCCCAAGTAGCATATATTGGAGCAGCCATACTAGAATATTCCATAATTTTTGGTACTAATGTGCTAACAACAATACACAACTGTCTCACCCGTATACTTAATCGAGCTGTCCTTCTCATTTAGTATATGTCATATTTTGTAGATTATTAGTTCTGTTTAGAATCGAATTAGACAAATTAACAACACTTATTACAAGTCATCAAATGTGATTATCATTCATAGAAGAAGAAGGAGCTACTACAACAACCAATAGAACAAC
>JAFAQB010000263.1 GCA_019246625.1 Nitrososphaeraceae archaeon | reverse complement strand
CTGTAGTATTTGATAGATATGAAAAGGAAGATGGTACAAGAAAGTCAGTAGATGGAGAACATGGTGAACTAGAATATGATGTGCAATTAGATAATCAGAGGAGCAGCAATAAATGGGAAAACTTTGAACATATCATAAGATATGAAGATGGTATAAAGTCAGATTTTGTTTTGGCAAGCTGTTCTGTTCCGGTAAACTATGACTATACTAGATTGAATGTAGAAGACTCCAAATTAGCCACTGGTGCGTTGAACCACGGGACAAACATGGATAAAGCAGGGTCTGACAGGTCTTCGCAGTCCTGTTCCCATTCAAACTACAGCAGCTTGCGCTTCTTCTGGGACGGTGGCCTATTAGCTAATACTCCATTGAGGGAGACTATAATCGCTCACAAATATTATTGGAGTAAAGTAAGAAAGATACATTACGATCTGCCACCTCTAAGTATAGCTATAATAAATCTACATCCAAAAAAACAAGAATATGTTCCTTATGACTATGACGGTGTTGTTGATAGAAAAAATGACATCATCTACCATGACAGAACTGAGTTTGATGAATTTGTAGCAGTTCTAGTATCAGACTACCAGATGTTAGCAAAGTCTCTAATTAAATTAGCTGAAGATAATGGCGTAAGCAAAGAATCACTGCAAAAGATTTTGAAGCAGAATGCAAAAACAGTTATTAATCCTACCGCAGGACCAAAGCGATTATTATATGATGACTTGTTAAAGACTTGTTTAGACGTTGATGTTGCTATTCGTCTTGAGCGCAAGAACGACACTCATAGTATTTCAAATAAGACCTTTGACTTTTCAAAAAGTTCAATCAGACATCTTATTCAACAGGGATATGAAGAGACCAAGGAACAGATGAAAGGGCTTTTAGTAAGAGCGAAGACCTGAGATGAGATATTTAATCATTTTATAACTTGTGTTAGTTAACAGCAACTCTTTTTTCAACGTCGATTCTGCTTCTCCACTCATTATAATGATACGCTACGTTAGTGATTAGTTTAAAACAAGAGGGTTATGTATATTCTTGTCATCGTACACTGACGATCGATTATATAGTTATAGGTGGCAGCAGATTTGTGAATATGCAAAATCTGTTATCAGTAATGATAGCAGCGATCCTACTATACGTACGACATCTCTTTCTGTGACTATTCCTGCCGATTTGTAATTGTCATTATTATTGTTGTTATTATTATTATCCCTTTTTACAATGACACGACTATACCTCCAACGTTATTCTGATGCATATTCCTACAAGCACTTTGAATATTTTGATCTTCTATTTCTGTTTTTACATTGATGCTCTTAATCATGAGGTCACTACAAAAACAGGTATTGTAACATTACTTATTATCTTCAGAGTATAGCTAAATAATGATCTTATCCATGGATCAATGTGAGATGAAGTCAAGACTACCATATCATATACTTGTGCTTTAACTTCATCTGCGATTTCAGAGACAAGATTACCTGTTCAAAACTTTATATCAATGATATTGTATGTTTATAGATACTCCTTGTATGCATACTATAAGAAGTAAAACTGTAAGAGGGTCGTTGTTTGCTATGCTGGTAACGATTGTTATAATATCGTTGGCTGTTGTGACATCAACATATCCTTATAATCAAACAGCTCAGGCATTTCCATGTGGCGGCTCAAAAGACTATTGTATAGGATATCGTGCTGGAGCAATTCAGGCCAAAAGGGATTATAATACAGGAAATGATTTGGCTACAGATCAACATCTATGTGCACAAAATAGTATCGCTTACTGTCGTGGTTATAATAGAGGATATAGCGATGAAACTGACTTCCTGATGCACACCGTCATATAGGATACACCACAGTAGAATTGAAGCATGAGAAGCTAATTATCAAGAAGCGACCTGTGGATGAAGCATAGAAGTCATCATCGACTTCTGAAGAAATAGTGGAATCATTTCCAAGGGTAGTGGTGGGGAAAAATGTGTGGAAAGCCGGTTAGTCAATGCAGCTGCAAAGGCTTATCGGGTTAGATATAATGCATACATTTTTAACCTTTATCCCTCTGGAGTACACGTTCCACTCTTGACATTTAGTTTAGTAATCGATAGTTCTTAATGCAATTATCAAATCTACCCGGATTAATAGTTGTATTATCAGCTATGAAATTACTACAATTGGTGTTACCATCATGCCTTTCATATGCTTCACTTTATAATCCATGATCATCAGTCTTCAATTGACCTAGGTTGACCACATCAAAGTTTATAACATCACTGCAGCCCCCTAGTTGAGCAACAAGTGGTAGCGCCGAAACTATTGCAGTTGAAGGTGTTCCCAACAGAAGAGCACCGCCAGCTAACAACGCTCCATTTTGGATACATCCTTTTACATGCTCTCCCTGAGATGTTAGAGTGTTGTCGGAGTTGACAAGGTCACTGCATGGGGAAATTAACGCAAATGAAATTTTATTACATATGTCATTCCAGTTTGGTCCCGTAGTCTGATATGCATTATTCACTTATATTACTGTCAAATAGCGCTAGCATGGATGCAGAACAGCCGTTCATCCCGATCTACGAAAGTAAGCAAAACTAAGTTAATTGGACTCATTTTAGGTCCAGTTTTGTTCTTCATCCTTCTTGTTAGTCCTGCCCCCGAAGGTTTACCAGGTCAAGGTAAACTAGTGGCTGGTATAACACTTTGGCTTGCCATGTGGTGGGTCACTGAAGCTGTTAGTATTTATGCAACTGCTCTATTACCTCTGGCTCTGTTTCCTATAACAGGAGTCTTATCACTACGAGCGGTGGGAGCAGAATACATGAGCCCAATAATTATTCTTCTATTGGGGATGTTTCTGGTCGTTCTCGCAGTTGAAAAATCCGGTTTACAACGAAAAATTGCGTTTGGGATCATTAGCATTTTCGGATATTCATCCAAGAGAATAATACTTGGTTTTATGATCTGTACAGCTTTAATTTCCACTGTTATTATGAGCACTACGGTAGCTATTTTGATTATTCCAATGGTTTTCGCCCTTTTATCCTTGCTATCTGATAACGGTATTAAATTTAGTACAAAGTTTAAAGTCATGCTTTTACTAGGGGTTGCATTCTCATCTTCAATTGGGAGTATTACAACCCTCATTGCATCTCCTCCTAATCTAATGTATGCAGAAATAGTAAACGAGCTATTCGGCAAAACTATTACATTCGGTACGTGGTCTTCAGTAGCTGCTCCACTGGCAATTACAATGTTGATGATATCTATAATATATTTCACAGGTAAAGTAAGAAAGGAGCAAATGGATGAAACGCTCATCAGGAAGATAATTGTCACTGAAAAAGAAAAGTTAGGAAAAATGACAAGGGAGCAGAAGGCTTCATTAATAATTTTGCTATTAGTTTTAATCTTAATGTTCGCAGCTCCAGATTGGGCTGGTGATGATTCATATCTTGAAACTGCAGTTATTGCAATTTTTGGTGGTGTATCATTATTTGTGATACCAAAAAATAGAACTGAAAAATTTCTGAACTGGTCAGATGTGCAAAAAGTCCCGCTTGGTGTTTTATTTATCCTAGGTGCAGGACTTTCCCTGTCATTGGCGTTTACAACTTCGGGCCTTGCTGACTATCTGGGGACCAAATTATCAGCATTAAGTATTCTGCCCTTCCCAGTAACAGTAATTCTTATTATTTCTATTAC
>JAFAQB010000238.1 GCA_019246625.1 Nitrososphaeraceae archaeon | reverse complement strand
ACATTTACTATCTAGCAACCTTGGCAAGCTGTTTTGTTACATCTAGCATCTTGTCAAGATCTCTACCTACTGGGATAAAGTTATACCCAAATACAATATGATCTATTCCCATCTTTTTTATTCTCTCTATATCACTGCCTGCTTGATCGATTGTTCCAGTTAACGGAAATCTTTGGTCTTGATTTGTTGTTGTTGGTATTGTTGATTGATTTTTTGAGTCAAAATCTATATTTGGATATGCTAAAAGAATTACCTTAAACCTTTCAGGATCCTTATTTGCTTGAATTGCTATATCTTTTATGGTCTTTATAGTATTATCAAGATATTCAAGAGGTCCACCGATCAGACCTAGCCAGCCATCTGTGTCATGATTTATAATTCTTGAATATGTATTTGCGCTAAACCCTCCTATATAAATAGGAGGATGTGGTCTTTGAGCAGGTTTAGGTCCTATTTTAGAAGATGGAATATTGTAAAATTTGCCTTTGAACTCTACAACATCATCTACCCATATTCTTTTTAACACTTGAACAAACTCGTCGGCTCTCTTACCTCTATCTTTAAATGAAATATTAGACGCCTGGTATTCATCGCTAGACCAGCCAATACCAACTCCACATATACTTCTTCCTTCTGATAAAACATCAAGTGTTGCAAATCTTCTTGCCAATATTACAGGATTATGAAACAAAATATCTATTACGGACGTTCCTAATGCAATTTTGTTTGTATTTGCAGCTACATAGGTGAGTGTTTCTAGTGGGTCTAAGATAATCTGATACTGAGTAGGAAGACTTCCATCTGGAGTGGCAGGATACGGTGTTTGTGGATGTATAGGCCAAAGAAGTCTCTCAAAAACCCAAAGAGAATCAAAACCTTCGCTTTCAGAGTTCTGTGCCATATGTATTACATTCTCTCTTGTGGCTTGCTGGCCAGCTTGTGGTAGTGTAATACCTATTTTCAAGATAATTTCAAGTTCTATTACTTGTATTAAAAGATAGCACAAGATGCAGTCAATACAAAGAAAAGCGGATGTTGCATATGCGGAGGATTAGATTATCACCGTGTATCTCCCAGCTCTTTCTCTTTGCTTATGAGTTCAAAAGTGACATTTATCATGGCATTAAATTCGCGCCTTTGAAATGACTAGCATATAGCAATTGCACTTGATCATCTGCAAACTGAGTTATCATAATACTAAATGAAGAGCTGACAGCAGAGCTCTTCCTAATCTGAAGCGAATTGATTACCAGCTAATACGTCAGGATCGTTTATTGCTCCTCTGGATTACCGTTTTCTACATATTACAGATCATATTCACTACCAAATGAAGATGATAGTTTAGCCTTGTCTATTTCTTCTTGAGCGTATATTTTGCTAGGTCCAAAAGTATAGTCTAGGAAGGAAGGGACATTTGTAAACGTATGTCTCTTGAGCTTCTTTTTCTATTTGCTAAAACATGACATGAGATGCTTTGGTATACTAACCATCATAACGTACGGATCCGTCTTGCATTATGATGTGTTATCTCATTGTTTTGCCAGCAAATTTTGATTATAATTCTCATCATATTTGTAATAGCTGAGCCAATTCCAGTATATTGTTTAGATGTAAACGCGTTATTCAATGTTTTTGGTAAAAGCGCTCCAGCCATACCAAAAATAAAGAAGCTACCATTAATGCCTTGACGAAGAATGGAATAACAAAAGCAACACAAATGAAACAGCAGTAATTCCTATACCAGGTACCAACAGCTTCAAATTAATAGGTACCGCATAATATTAGAATAGTTTTCCAGGCATTAAATGACAATTGTTCTGGAGGCAGCATTGCAGACAAAACACACACTAACTCCCTACATGTTAATTTCATACATGTATTTATAACTATATTACGGTGATTACCAAAGTTAAATCTCCTCGGAACATTAGATGCCGCCGCCTGCAATTGCTCCATATTCAATAGAGCAGCAGAAATTGAGAATCTAAAATCAATTAATGGCGCTTTGAGACCTTAAAAATACAGCCACATGCATGGAAAACCTCATATATTAAGGACATATAATACTTTTACAATGAACATTAACACGAAATATCTATTGGCTGCTCTTATAGGAGCATTATCTATCGCATGTTTAGTCTCAAGCACAACTGGTATCGTGGCATATGCACAGCAATCAAAAACACCAAGTACACAAGGACATTTCGTTGCGAACCTGTCGGGCAAAAATCTCTTCCCTCCTGTAA
>JAFAQB010000447.1 GCA_019246625.1 Nitrososphaeraceae archaeon | reverse complement strand
ATATTTCAGGTAACCCAAATCGGAGATAGTTTGTAACATCTGACTGCCAGTATGATTAGCCCTTCTTTAAGATTATGCGTGCCAAAAGTTGTATCTAGAAAGGTAGAAGGATGATAAATGGAAGGGAGTTAGAGTGTTTGTTCACTTTTTAGATTTTGTTCCTAGCTCGGATTTTTCGCATTTCATGTTCTAATATCTCAACTGGCGATGCTGCAGCTGCTCTTGTTGTTGTAGCACTTCTCCATACTATTGTTGAGGTCCTGACTATGTATATTGATATACCAGCTATAGCTGCCTGCAGTACTTTGGAAATGATATCTATTGTACCTACATCCTCTTGTATTCCTATAGAAGGAATATTTATTGTCCTTGTAATTATGTAAAATGCAATGAGTGCTATTGAGCCTATAGCAGCTATGACATACGGTATTTTACTATAGTATTTGTTCTCAGCCATCCATATTCCAGCTGCAATATATGCTATACCAACTACAATGAAAAATATCATCTCATTTACAGTTGCAATTGTATCTCCAGCATCCTTGCTTTCATTACTATTGCTATTGCTGCTACTAGAAGATGATGACGTAGATGCTGATTGCGAAAGTTGAGAGTAGTCTTGGGAAGCAGCAATAAAGTAGATGGTAGCAGTAGAAATCACTAATGCAGCTACAACATATACCAATATTGCTGATTTGTTAGATACAGCTAGTACCGTCTTAGTGTTATTGTATTTTTTCATCTAGACAGCTATGTACTATATGTTTTTAACCCTTAGTTAACCATGGTAAATCATAATGTAAATATTACTTTAATATAAAAAAATCTACTAAATTTCTGACTTTTGATATCGAGCAACCAACAGTAACAAATTCTTCTATTACATGTACAATTTGCAGTGCACATTAGTAAAGTGCAATGATTGTATATATTAAACGCAGGAGCTCTGATAACAGATTTGTACAAATCTCACATAATTTTTTGCGAGACAATTAAAGACCCTGACCGCAATCGATTGCACATAATTGCATATATTATATATATCTGAGAGCAGAATGCATCACGGGAAAGTAATGACCAATGGGGATAAAAAGGAAAATCCAACAAGATCAAAATCTAAAATCTGCACAGTATGAAAATACTCCTCAAAACGTCATTTATAATGCAGCCCGATTTAACAAACAATTTCTTGATTCACAGCTAGGCGGCAACCCTGTTACTGTAAGTATAGGCAGAATGTTAACCGTAATGAGTGAACAAGATAATACCATAAGAGTATTATCGAGAATATTAGGGCGCGATTATAACGAGCAACAATTGCATGATATGCATAATTCATTATTTGGAGATCCATCTCTAGGTGGTCAGAGTAGTGGTAGAGAAGGCATGGATATGGGTAATCTTTTAAATCAACTAACTGCATTTATACACCACCAAAACCAACAGATTCAGGGGCTTATTGATGAGATTAGAAAAAATGTTAAACAGATCAATGATCAAATCCAATCGTCGTAGTCATAGTAGTATTGTAACAATCATATCACTACTATCAAATACTAAACAATATTTTTTAAAAATAATTTCAATCACTGTGTCTTGTTGTCTCTGATTATTAAATCAAATACAGGAATTGATATGTCCATCACAAGCAGCTGACACATGGGCAAGGTGTAGCTCAAATAATATATCGACTTGCAAAGAATTGACATTATTCGGTTATGATTTATGATTCCCATCATCATCTTCTATTAGAACGTAAACTCCATTATCCTCAATTTTAACATCGTATGTTTTTAGAGGCAATTCAGCAGGAGGTTATTTGTAATGCATCTTTTCTTATGTTCTGTTGCATTTTTGCATTTATTACATAATCTGCTCCAAACCTCTTTGCTAAATCTAACTTTCTATTGCGTTATCAGTTATTCTATCTCTATCGTATTGTAGTGCAACAATAGGATATAATAATAAGACGCAGAGTTAGTTCTTGCCTCATAGAAGTGTGGTAATATAATAAAAAAGATTATTAGTCTTCTACAAAAAGCCTGAAAACGCATAGGAAAAACAAAATTCTTCCTAGAACCTTTGTGGAAATATGTGACGAAAAAGTTCCATGCAGATCGTAGGAGTGCAGAATTCCTCCTGTTGCGAAATTAATCATTATAGTTGTCATTTTCTAGAATATACCCTTCAGAATCAAAGTAGACTTGTATATAGTAAAAATATGAAACTTATCACAGATAATTTACAGTAAAAACATGCAATCGAAATAGAATATTCTATAACAGACTTTTTGGTGATGCTTCGAGTACAAGACGTAAGTGCATCGAGGAATTCATTATGATTAACAGACTTTGTTCTCATTGTGGATCAAATACTGGCTATGATACCAATAAAGAAAACAATAGTCATTGATATGATTCTCTCATACAAAATAATATTAACTTCTCAGGTTTGTCATACTAAAGACACAGACGACTAACTATGTGTTAGTCCGCTTATAATTTCAGATTAACACACTAATTCTAACTTTACACGCTAATCCTTGGACTATGCCAAATCTATCGTGTAGTCTTTATTTCATTCCTTGTAACAAGTAGTCATAAGTGGGATGATAAATTGAGGAAATCAATCATTGTAACTGGAGCCTCTAGTGGTATTGGAAAAGCTACTGTTATCAAGCTAGTGGAGTCAGGATATCAGGTTTTTGGATTAGCAAGAAGGTATGATAGCCTTACTTCTATTTACTCTGATTTGGCATCGTCAATAGAAAACAAAGAAAACCAGTATGTTGCAATGCAATGCGATATAACTAAACCAGAGAGGTTTGATGACATAATTAAAGACATATCCTCAAAAGCTCAAGGAAATACAATTTATGGTCTTGTAAATAATGCAGGATATGTTGAACCAGGAGCAATTGAGGACATAACAATCCAAGATATAAGAAAACAGTTTGAGATTAATTTCTTTGGTCTTGTTGAGCTTACCAAGAAAGTATTACCATTCATGATGTTAGACAACAGTCAAGGGAGAATTGTAAACATAAGCTCAGTATCGGGATTGATATCCCTGCCGTTAATCGGAGCGTATTCGGCGAGCAAATATGCGTTAGAAGCTCTAACAGATGCCTTAAGGATGGAGCTGTGGAATACAAACATCAAGGTAATAACAATCAATCCCGGCTTTGTTAATACAAATATCAATACAGTGTCAAAACCAAAACTTGATAATCTAATCGAAAAGAGATCGTCTAGGTTTTCTAAGACATACAGGAAATATATGTATAATGTACCAAAAGGATTACCGTCTGATTCTGTTGCAGATATCATCTTAAATGCAATATCTTCACCCAAACCCAAGACTAGGTATATCATAGGGTCAACTGCACTTAAATTAGGAGTTAGGATGAAGAAATTTGTTCCTGATAGAATATTTTTCTCTCAAGTTGCAAAAAGAATACATTAAAATTGATTCTTGTCTGTGACCCTTAAACCTTAATATCGTACAGACGACGGATTATAAAGGAAAACTAGATTTGCCTTGAAATGGGCATAGGATAACAGAAAATGATTCTCACTTAAAATTGAGTAATCCTTTAGGAAAGAGTTTTCTTTGTTGAATTTGTGCTTTCAAAATTGGCTCACTTTCTACCAATCTCTGCAAATCAATCTCAGACAAACTCTTCCTGATATTGATATATGATTCAGGGCCAGCAGTAAGTGTCTGAAGACGACTATTGTATGACTGCATCAATTGAGATAAAGCATTCGTCTTTTCCTTGTTAGTAGTATTCTCATTTTGGACAATCTCCCATAACTTCCTAGTTATTTCATTAGAACCGACCATATATCGCAGATACTCAAGTAGGATATCCTCTCTTAGGTATTACGCTCAACTTGCTT
>JAFAQB010000288.1 GCA_019246625.1 Nitrososphaeraceae archaeon | reverse complement strand
GTCATCGCCTAATGAGACAGCAAATTACTCGTCTTCCTCAGCCTTTTGCCATAATCCTTCCCTGGAGAGTTCTATCTAATTTTGTAAATTTGCGACTCGCTGCATAAATAAGATTATGTGCAATTTACGATATATCAACAATTACACTATTATACTGTAAGTTACACAATATATTAGACAATGTAAAGTCAAGTTCGAACTATTGTAACTAGCGTTGTAAGTCGAACCTAATAACAAAAGAATATGTATAATGATTGTTCAGACAATCTTTGAACATATCATATATCAGACACATTGAAGGTTGCTTTAAGCAAGGAAAGAGAGATGAAGGACAAAAAAGAGTAGTAGATTTTTACAATGGAATAGTAGGAAAAGTAAAGGGATTAAAAAGGTTTTATGATGACAGGCAGCTTAGACGATCCACAAAAAGCAGTGAACATATCTTTATGGGAAACAAGAGAAGACATGGATAACTATTATGCAAATGACAAGGATTATTCAGCTTTCCTAGATTCACTTAGGCCAATCATTGAACAAGAGATAGAAAAAAGCGGTTACACTGTTTTCAAACTCAACTTGAGTGGATGATCGCGAAAAACTACTTTATGTATGTATAGCAAGTGTTCTTTCTCTTCACCTGTCATCATCTGCTACACGACTAAGTAACGTTCTAGCTTTGAATTATGCTATATATTCCAAAGAAACTAGAGTAAAACTCCTATTTGCCAGGTTAATGTAATATCCAATCGATCAAAAAGTGGACAAAAATTTGTAGAGGTAGAAGCTAACACATTAGATAGTCTATTGCAACAAAATGGAATAACAGAAGTTAATTGGATTAAAATTGATGTTGAGTGAGGTGAATTTGAAGTGCTAAAAGGGGCTCATATGCTATCAAAAAGCAAAAGTATCGTGCTTCTTATAGAAGTTCATGGTGATCCAAAAGTTGTTAAACCAAAAGTACAAGAGTTTCTTAGCTTGTATAGCTTCAAATTAGAGTTCGAAAAGATCTACTGGACTGGCTCGATGCACATATTTGCACGAAAATTTGACTCATCAACAATATAAAATACAAAGGTCAAATATGCTATTTTGTAAGATATGGTTATCCTGCTGTTGAAGATAATAATTCCAGCTTGACTAGATGTGTGTCCTTGAATAGCTCCATTGCCTGCAAATTTTACCTATTGTTATCTGTTATCTCAAGTATTTCAAATGCATGTTTCAGTATAATATCTAGCGCTATAAGACATATTTGAATTAAGGTAAAGGAATTAGATAACAAATTGTCAATGTTTGACAGTTTAGAGGATAAAATCGCTGCTATAGAGAAAAAATTAGGGCTTGATTGAAGAAGAACTTGTTCTATTGGTAAAGCTACGAAATGCTGAGTTTCAAATATATACAAGACTAGAATACTTATTCCTTATTATTTTCCTTCAATAGTCTTTCCATTTCTTCTTGCTGCTGCTCTGCTGTTGTATGTATAGTTTCCAGTTCCGTGACTTTGGGTATTTTTCGTTCTACTGGTAATGAAAGCACAAATTCAAGAGCATCTTTAGGTATATTCGGGTTTTCTTCGAGTATTCTTCTTTTAGCTTCTTGACGTTCCTTCTCAACTTCTCTACTTTTGGGACATGGCTTATCGCCATGATGTTTATACAAAAGACTATTTGTGCTGGTGTCCCTAGCTAATGTTCTACACCAAATGCTATTTTGACAGCTGTATGATATTCTGTGACATTTCCACTATTTGGATCTACTTTTGCAGTCATATCTCCAACTTCTACTCCAGTTATGCCATGTATTGTCTTTTTGGCTTCATTTAATGCAGATTGTGCTGCATCCTGCCAGCTTTTATCAGAACTGCCAACTATTTCTATTATTTTTGCAACATGTGTCATTAATACCCAAAAACAGATCTTCTAATATAAAGTATCAATCTCTCAGCTAATAAGTTTGCTGTAAGAATCCCCAAGAAAAGCGCGGTTGGGGATTCTATCATGCATCCAACTAACTAGCTATATCCATTGTACAAGTTACACTCCATATTCTTTTATAGATCCATTGCTTTTAATGACATTCTTTTATCCTCTATTAGTTCCACTCGGTTTGCAGAACTAGATGTGAAAGAATATACTCAAAGGAAATAACCTTTGGTAAAAGCAACTATGTGTTGGTAAGAAATATTGTAGAAGATGTTAAGTTATCTGTTTAACGATGGAACTACTTGTCCATGCTACGGAATGCAGCTAAGATTAACACCATCCAGTAGAAAAGATAAGGAAAAGCTTACTGAGCGTATCTGAAACTATCCCTCGCTATCGGTTCGATCCTGTTAAGTTTTGTATCAGACTTAAACATATTTTATCGTGCTGTAGTTTTGT
>JAFAQB010000008.1 GCA_019246625.1 Nitrososphaeraceae archaeon | reverse complement strand
AAGATCCTATTACATCATCTCAGGACACAGATTAGTGCATATATCGTAATGCAAGGATAAGAAAACTGCCTTTAAATTTATAGATCAAGGTTTGATTTTGCTACTAATTATATTTTTGACAAGTTCTTGAAAACGACTAATAAAACTGTCTATAGAAAATCTTTGAACCGAATCGCTGATTAACATTCTCTCTGAGTCAGGAGCCATCAACGCAACACTGATCGCTTCGACTCCTTCGCCAAAGGTACGAAATTGATATTTTGAAGGCACAAATTCAGTATGTCCCCCAATGTTTGGTACAACTGGGATCAAACCAGAGCTCATTGCCTCTACAGTAGATATTCCGAACGGTTCTCCTACAAGAGGATGGAGGTATACTTTGGATTCTCGCATCAATTTGAGTAATTTACTAAAATTTACATTAATTTCAAATTTGACATAATCATCTAGGTCATATTGATCTACCATTTGCTTCAGATAAAAAAGATAACCTGGAGTGCCAGCTGGTAGATTCCCAACGATTTTCATTCTGCTTCCAATTTTGCGTTCTTTTAACAACTTTGCCAATCTGATTGCGTTTTCTATTTTCTTGGTTGGATGAAACCTAGCTATAACAAGAATCGTGTCTTTTCTATTACCAGATGAAGAAGATGACAGTAATGACATATTACGAAAGAAATCGACGTCGACTGGTGGACTTAACACAACAGAATCTACTCCAAAAGCTTTCAGTATGACACTTCGGCTGAATTCGGAGTTTGAAAGTACCGTAGTTTTTTTCAACATGTGTATGTAAGCAGTGCGTGCTAGGTCAATGTATTTTTGATAGGAAGTTTTTTTCCGAGTAGGCATAGTGGATAAAATTGTGCTCCTCAAGAACTTCGCATATTCAGGGTCCTTAGAATCAATTAGGTACTTTGCCAACGGAAAATGGCAGTACGTAATAGCATTACTTTTTGAAAAGCTAGGAAGGAAGTACGGAAGCATATCTCCATGTGTATTTATAATTAGGTCATAATGTTTGTTTGATTCTGTCTTTTTTAGAGATGGCAAGATATTCGTTGTTTTAATTCTCTTTATTACACTGGTAGCAGCCTCTCCGTATGCACTCTCCAGTTGTGAGATATTTGGTCTCTCAAAAGTAGTAAGGTTAATTTCGCTGCCCATCTTTGACAATGCTTGCATTGCAGTGATCGCGAGCCTTTCACTTCCTCCCCGAGGATTCAAACTGGTATGAACGATATTAGCAATCAAATAACATCAGTAATATATTATGACATTAATCTATATAACATATGACTACATACTAATTCTGGCATACATAGGAGATGGAAATGTGAAAGAATTTATTATCCATTATTACATTCACATCATTATATTATGCACTTAGCTTTGTTGACTTGAGATTTTAGCATTCCGAATCATGCCACTACTATGCCTGCATCCTCTACGAGTACGAAGGACATCTACAAGGCAATACTTTCAATCCTTCTTATATCCATCTATTCTATATAGGCGCTACGAAATATAACAGATGCCCAAAACAAATAGCAATGGAAGAAATCTACTGCCAGACATTTTTATGTGTGTAATAGACGATCGAAGGGGGAGTATTAACAATAACTATATAATATCTAGTGCATAAGGTAATTATCCAGAAAAATTGCTGACAACGAAGACAATAAAGACAATAAAGATACAAAGAAAAGATAGAGACCAAGAATCCCTGTGGAATGAAGCCCCATCGCCGGGCAGGGAAGCGATGATTGCTATAATTGACGACGAATCAAAACTTATCAGGACTCTGAAAGCTGAAAACGAAGAGGAGTATGGCAAGTTGCATTTTTTGAAACATCCAAGGAGATATAGACTGCTAAAGTATGATCTAGTAAAGAGCAAGTAATTTTTAAAAAAAAGATTGTTTCGTCTAAAAAAATTCAGTTCAAAATAAAGCATACATACTAAAAAATATATAGTAGTTTTTAGTCGAGCCTATGCAACAAATAATTCAGTAACCTTCTAATGGTTTATAAGATTAGACCGCCTATATATAAAAGGGAGCTTGCTACAAAACGATTTATCAGGTAAAGAAGCAGAGCTTTACACAAAGCTGCCAAATGGTAGAATAAAATGTACTGCCTGCGCTCGCTTGTGTGAAATTCCATCTGGTAAAATTGGACTATGTGGAATCAGAGGAGTAGTGGATAATAAATTACAATTATTTGTCTATGGCAGGGTTATTGCAGGGCATATCGATCCAATAGAAAAAAAACCTGTGACTCATTACAGGCCTGGTACGGATATTTTCTCAATAGCAACAACGGGGTGTAATTGGCTTTGCAAGTATTGTCAAAATTACGATATTTCTCAGCGACGTAAAATAGAAGGAAACCTTATGACTCCCGTAGAGGTTGTAGATATGGCTACAACCTATGGCGCTCAAGGAATTGCCTATACGTATAATGAACCCTCGATCTTTATAGAATTTGCAAAAGACTGCGGGATAGAAGCTCACAAGAGAGGTATTTTCAATATCTTTGTTTCAAATGGCTATGATACTCCGGAATCAGTTAATATGATGGGCAAATTCCTAGATTGCATAACAGTCGATTTTAAGGGAAGCGGCAAACAGGAATTTGTTCGACAATACATTGGAATTCCAAACGCTAATCCAATTTTCGAGTCACTCAAAGAGATCAGGGATAAGACAAGGATACATACTGAAATTACTGATCTTATTGTTCCTAAAGTGGGTGATGACTTGGAAGCTGCAAGAAAATTATGTAGGTTTATTTATGACGAATTGGGGCCAGATACTCCAATTCATTTTTTAAGATTTCACCCAGATTACAAAATGATGGAATTTGATGATACACCGGTTGAAACTCTTGAAAAGCATCATACTATTGCAAAAGAAGAAGGATTAAGATATGCATACGTTGGTAATGTACCGGGACACCCATTAGAACATACATATTGTCCAGAATGTAAGAGCATTGCTATACGACGTTATGGATTCAGTATAGGTTCGTGGAATCTAGATGATAATAATTGTTGTAAAAAATGCGGCTATCCGCTACCTATAATAGGGAAACGTGCCAAGAATGCTAGAACCAGGTTTCAGTTTATTCCTTGAGTACACAAAGTTAGCACTAATTTTTGACATAAAGTATTACTCAGGACTTGGTGTTCTGGCGAAGAGAACCTTAAACAGATAATTGACGCTGGGACATAATTCCTATATTTTTGCCAATTTCTACTGATGATTTGGTATAAAGCTAACCTTAGGGTGTCTGATGTTTTGTGGTGACAAACGATCAAATCCACCCAAAGAAGACTAGCTGCAACGAATGCTTCAGAATCTATCTTAATTAGCATTATATATTTTACAGGGTTGATACCTTGGCCAGAATACCAGAGGAAGATAATTAGGAGATTAGCATAGCAATATATAGATATCCCGATCAAGAGAATATGTATTTATGGTTCTTGAGGCAAAGTGTCCACAATGTGATAAAAGGGCAGAAGCTAATGACGATATGACTAGGGTAGAATGCAAATATTGTGGCTTAGATCTTTCATATGATGAATATATTGAGGTAATGAAAGGCAGGGCTGTTACTATGGCTGATGACTTTCAAATAAATTTGCCTTAACAATGTTAATTATAATAATTTTATCTATCATTCTATAGAATTCTGAATGTCGCTTGAAATTTCTGATATTCTACCAAAAGCTTCCTTTGTCTGAGCAGGTTAGCTCAGCGCCGCAGTTCTGACAGCGAACATGACATGCTTGAATATATGTCATAGTGAATCCGCATATAGGACACCCGATGTCGTTATGTTGTAATCTTCCTTTCATAATAGTATATTGTAAAACTAATAGAATATATGTTTCATTTGATTCTTTACGTTCTAGCGTTAGAAATTCAATCGACGTACCAATTCGTTATCTACAACGGTGCAAAGGTTAATTAAAGCCATATCCACGCTTGTTTTTAAGTTGGCTCAGTTCAAACTTGTCATATCTGACGCTAGAGGTAAAAGTATTACTCAGGAATTAAAGGACAGAGCAGCCCAGCCATTGCTGGGATCAAAGATTGGAGACATCATTGATTCTTCAGTTGTCGGTATTTCAGGCGGCAAAATGAAGTTTACAGGAGGAAGTGACAAGTCAGGTACCCCAATGCGTCCAGATGTGCATGGTGGCGTAAAAAAATATGTACTGCTTTCACGTGGAGTAGGTATGAAAAATATCGTAGATGGAAACAGAATAAGAAAGTTAGTAAGGGGAAACATGATAACAGAAGAAATTTACCAATTGAATTGTATGTTAGTTGAAGGCAGCTTGCCTGTCAAGGTAGAAGGTCCAAGCAAAGAACCCGCTACTAAATAATACAGAATAAAGAAAAAATTAACTTTTTTATTATTATTTGGCTTTCGGCCATCTAGTATGTTTGTAATAAAGTTTTAAATGTAATACGTTAATATCCCTCCAGAATTTTACGAGTACCGTTGCATTGGAAAGAAACATTACCTAATTGGTATATCAAGGAATTTGGCTACCAACCAAATATTAACATTGGTACGTCAGGTCATGTGGACCATGGCAAAACTACATTAATAGAAGCTATAACTGGAGTATGGACAAGTGCGCATAGCGAAGAATTGAGAAGAGGCATCACAATAAAAGTTGGTTATGCGGACGCAGCTTTCTATAAATGTGTACAATGTCCAGCTCCGCTCGGATATTCTACCCAACCGAACTGCACCAATTGCGGAGGAAAAAGTGAGTTAACTAGGGTGGTAAGCTTTGTCGACTCTCCAGGACATGAGAGTCTTATGGCAAATATGCTTTCTGGTGCAGCTTTGATGGACGGTGCCATTTTAGTCATTGCTGCAGATGAAAAGGTTCCGCAACCACAAACTAGAGAGCATCTGCTAGCATTGCAAGTGCTTGGAATTCATCAAATAGTAATTGTTCAAAACAAGATTGATTTAACAGAATATGAAAATGCTCTTAACAATTACGAGCAGATCAAGGATTTTGTAAAAGGAAGTGTAGCAGAAAAGGCGCCAATCATTCCAGTTTCAGCTCAGCACAAGATAGGGATAGACGCCCTTATCGAAGCAATTGAAACTAATATTAAGACGCCAAGCAGAACCAATGACTCAATAGCCATAATGCATGTTTTACGATCGTTTGACATCAACAAGCCAGGTGTTCCCATAAAGCAAGTAAAAGGAGGAATAATTGGAGGAGGCCTGCTTCAGGGCGAATTTAACATAGGAGATGAAATCGAAATTCGTCCAGGCTTTTTAGATGAAAAAAGAGGCAAATACGAACCAATCACTACGACCATTGAAAGCCTTGGAACAGGAGCAGGTCTAGTAGAAAGGGTTAGGCCCGGAGGTCTCGTTGCTATCGGCACAAAGTTAGATCCAACATTTGTAAAGAGTGATTCTCTTATTGGATCGGTTATAGCTAAGCCTAATACATTGCCAAACGATATCGATGATATAACAGTAGAAACTCGTCTTTTCGAAACAGCAGTGGGGACACAAGATCTTGTCAAAGTTGATCCTATAAGGATAAAGGAACCACTTAGGTTGAATATTGGCACTTCAGCCACTCTTGGAACAGTTATCAATTCAAGAGACAACAAGATAGAGATAAAATTGAAGAAACCAGTGTGTATGATACTGAAGGATCGAGTTGCAATCAGCCGAAGAATTGCAGATAGATGGAGGCTAATTGGTGTAGGTATGACAGTATAAAAAATGGACGT
Organism: Nitrososphaeraceae archaeon; assembly: GCA_019246625.1. Classification (GTDB taxonomy): domain Archaea; phylum Thermoproteota; class Nitrososphaeria; order Nitrososphaerales; family Nitrososphaeraceae; genus Nitrososphaera_A. Next base: position 9,969 of record JAFAQB010000008.1, on the reverse strand, counting down.
CATATGTGACACTAGCTTCTTGATGGTCCTGGTTTCCAAACCAATAAAACAGATAGGCAAAATTGAAGCCTATTTTGGTAAATTGGATTTTTTAATTCCCGACGTTGTAATTTCTGAGTTGGGATATCTACAGCACAAGACTGGACCAAAGCGAGCTACAATAGCAAAAACTGCAATTGAAATCGCTTATTCTAAATTTAGAATTATAAAAGTTGTAAAGTCTGAACATGTTGATGAGTCTATAATCGAATATGCTGTAAGCCACGAGTGCGCCGCGGCAACTATAGATAGAGATTTGCGCAGAAGATTAATGTTAAACAGAGTGCTTGTGTTAACATTAAGTAATAATAAATTAGTAATTGCCAATCCAAAAATTGAGAACAAATTCTGAACTTAATGTATTGCAGATCTACATATGAAAAACTTCATTCTCAAAGTATATGGTGATAATCTAATTTTACCTTCTTGTTATGTTCTTGTCCTATTCCTCACATCACAGATCGTAACTTGTACCTCTCTGCACGTGGTCACCGGTAGAAGAAACTTATATAATATCATTCAATCAATCATTCTGATAATATGTTAGAGTATGACGGTATAGAATTATCCTGGATAGGACATGATGGGTTTAGAATAGTTGGGCTTGACAGCAACAATAATAGAAAGACGATTTACATTGATCCTTATCAGCTATCAAAAATAGAGCATAATAATAAAAATAACGCAGACATTCTCTTAATTTCTCACAACCACTATGATCACTTGAGCTTGGATGATTTAAAACAAGTCATAAGTAAAAAAACAAGTATAGTTGCAGCAAAGGAATGCCTAGAACAACTAACAGAAATGGATGTAATGGAAGTAAAAGGAGTGAAACCAGGGGATAAACTAACTGTCCAAAATATACCGATCGAGGCCGTATCATCTTACAATATGAACAAGAAATTTCATCCGAAGGCGGATGGAAAAATTGGATTCGTTTTTAATTTGACTAATCAAGTTGTGTATCATGCTGGTGACACGGATGTGATTCCTGAAATGAAATCGATTAATCCTGACATTGCATTTGTCCCTGTATCGGGAACTTATGTCATGACTGCTGAAGAAGCTGCTCAAGCAGTTAATGAATTCATTAAACCTAAGAAACTTGCTATACCTATGCATTATGGATCAATTGTTGGTACAGAGAAGGATGCTGAAAGATTTCGAGAGCTCGTAAAGATATGTAGCACAAAAATCTTGCAAAGAGAATAATGTTTGAGATATATATGATACACTCTATAAAAAAACTGTATTAAAAAACTTAAATACGGTTTTATTATTATGTACTTGAAAATGGCAGCGAAGAAAAAAGGATCAAAGTCTGCGAAGAAAGTCAAGGCAGGAGCAAAATCCAAGAAGTGATCTTTTAGCCGATCGTTCTTGTGGCATCTCCTTCTCTTTTGTCCCTATACCTGATATCTATTCATTTTAAATTATACCTATGTTATTTTTATCATTACAACACAACAGTACCTTAAAAAAGAGGTAAATTGACTTCTAACTATAATGCTTGAAGGAGGCAAGACTCTATTACAAAGGGCCGGTTTTGGATTTCACGTAGGACACCTTCTAGTTATTGCAGTTTTGATACTTGCATTTACTACTGCAGTTATTATGCGATCTTATCCTGTAAAATATGGATTTTACCTAAACGAGTTTGATCCTTATTTTGACTACCGTGCCACGAAATACATTGTAGATCATGGGCTTAATGCATATTGGAAATGGCATGACACCATGTCATGGTACCCTGAAGGCCGCGATGTTGCGAAAACATCTCAGTCAGGGCTCCACATAGTTGCTGCTTTCCTATATAGTGCATTTGGCAGAGGTACCTCACTCTTGAACTTTACGATTGTATTACCAGTCGTCATGGGCTCCCTAACTACGATAATTGTTTTTGCTCTTGTAAGGGTAATGGGTGGAACATCTGCAGGAATGTTTGCTGCATTATTATTCGCTGTCTCTCCTGCCATTATCCAGAGAGGCAACCTAGGATGGTTCAAGTCTGAACCTCTTGGATTGTTTTTTGGCTTGCTTGCAATGTACCTCTTTATTTCTGCCATCAAACACAAGGAAATTAAATATGCTATTCCAAAAGCAATAGCAGGAGGACTAGTACTTGGACTTGGGAATGCATCATGGGGAGGAATTCAATACTTTAGTATTCCCATTTCATTATTCTTGATTGCTCTTCCATTCTTTAGAAAAGATATAAAGATTCCAACGTACATAGCAATTGCGTTTACGGTATTTGCATTAATTAGCGCAGGAGCCTTCTTGAGGCCTGGAATTTCGTTCGTGCGAGGTTTGCCTGGTATAGCTTTGATTGGAGGTACTATTTTTTTGGTTGGTGCAAGCTTTTTGGCAAGGATAAGCCAGCCGAGCAAGCAGATCCGCAATACGCTATTTCTCTTGGTTGCATTCATTGCTGTGGCTATTGGAATCCTGGGCGCAGGAATATACCAGCCGGCATACTTTAGATATCTGAACGCTGTCAACCCTTTCCTCTCTACCCAGAACGCTCTAACTGAATCCGTTGCAGAACATTTTACACCAACATTGGTAGACTACTTCTCAAATTACTCAATTCTTTTGATGTTTGCCGGTCTTGGTGCGTGGATGGCGTTCACCAGAAGGGATGATGTGTCAATATTTGCCCTAATTATAGGACTCACAGCAGTTTATGTTAGTGCAACATTTGCTAGATTATTGGTATTTGCCTCAATTGGCATCATTGTTCTAGCCGGCTTAGGTATATATGAAGTGACACGGAGTGCTCTAGAAAGTAGAGAATCAACATCAACTTTGGGAGCAACGTTATCATTAACAAAATCAAGAAAAAAAGCAAAGAGAAAGTATGAGCAGACTAAAGATACATTGCATCCTAACAAGGCAAGGATCATCAGAATTGCTTTTGTCGTTGTGATCGTTTTTATCTTATCAATCCCAATGATATATCCACCGAGCTCTAATTGGGTGGTTTCTGCAGACATTCCTCCGTCAATCGCTAACGGTGGTACTGGCTACAAAGTTCAAACCAATGACTGGATAAATGCCTTGGATTGGATTTCAAAAAATACATCAAAAGATGCAGTTATTGCGTCATGGTGGGACTATGGATACTGGATAACAACACTGGGAAACCGAACTACATTGGCAGACAATGGGACTCTTAATCAAACGCGTATTCAAACTATTGCAAAAATGTTTATCGATAAACCACAAGATGGAATCAAAGTCGCACGACAACTGAAGGCAGACTATATTTTAGTGTATATCGTAGGACAGCGTTTTCCAGGGACCAATGGTACCTCGTTTTATACTTTAGGAAGTGGAGGAGATGAAAGTAAAAAGCAGTGGTTCATGAGAATAGGAGGTTTTGATGAGACCAAGTATTTGGAGCCAGACGGCCTCACTCCTACCCCGTCATTCTGGAATACAACGCTCCTAGCACAGTTAATCCCTTTCAAGGTTGCAGCGTATGCTTCAAGAGGTAACATTACACAAGATTATTCTCCTGGAAGTATGGCAATCTATTCAAAAGATGTAAAGTACCCCGAAAGCGGCGGGGATACACTTCAGCCATTCAATCTGGTATATACTTCGCCTAGTTTCAAGGAAAATAATCCAGGGTTATTTTTTGCAGTTCTAATCTACAAGGTTAACCATAACTATTTTCCATCTAAACAATAGCCGATCCTTGTCTCGTTAATAAAATTTACTCCAAGTAGCAGAATTACAATAGCTGATTTTAGCAGCGGCAAATAGCAGATCAAGCATGGGGAAACAGGGACAGTCATAATTACTAAATTGCTGGCACGAATAACGACTTGCAGATTGTAGGTGATTTTATGGGATTGTCATTCAAATGACCGCCCTGTTATAGTAGCTGATTTTAGTGATGGTAAGCCGCCGCCACCAGCACAGCTAAAATACTGGAGAATTGGGCAGAGAGGCATGCATGTATTTGACAGTCAGATAGACAAGTATATCCATCCAGCTAACTGCAAGATTTGTAGGGCTTGGGTATGACTAATTATTTCTCTTATACTAAGCAAAAGATAAAAGTTATTCTGCATTTACCTGAAAATAGCATTTAGTTCTCCTAAGAATAAGAGATCTATCGAATTGGTTTTCAACTATAGTAAATGGCCACAAAGCAAAGCCTCCAAGTGGCTAGTCATACAGTCTAATACAATATCACAGGACGATTTTAAATGGCTTGGCCAAGACCTATTTTTACCTGGTGTCGTAAGGCACGTAGAACGGTATGATTTTGTACGCATCAGCCAAGAGACCAGTCTCATCTCGAGACATGAGAAGCTGCAATCAAAGGAAACTTTCTATATATTTGAATAGATTATGTCGGTCCATCTGCTTTAGTTGAAACCAAGGAAATGTGGGAAGCAGTCTGCATGGCCGTGCAAGACTCTTCCCATAATCACAAGTATTATCCTGTACCATAGTTATGTTGTTTAAAATAGCTGCTGCTCACATGCAACAATCAGATCGCTCAGTTACATTATTCCTGTATTTCCAATTCAACTAAAATCTCAAGCTAAAGAACTTGTACTGCATTAGCTTATTGCCACGATTGCCAATTTTCAACTTCTGTCACCTTTTTTATTTTGTTAATCCATGATTGATTTTTCTCTTTATGTGCTCCCACTCCACCGATCTGCTGCTGCAATTTATTACCATCCTCTGCTGTAGTATCACTTATTGGGTCCGGTAATATCTGACCTCCTTCTTTGTTTGGTCCCCCTATCCCACGTTGCTTATTTTGTTCTACCGTATGTTTAGCTTTATCAATCACAATTCCCACTTGTCTTAAAAGATCCGATTTAGTGGAGTTATTAACAGCATTTTCATGAAAAGCTGATGTCATCACTCTTTCTACTTTGTCTGCATCTTTTGTTATCACCTGCTGTTTTTCTTGTTGATCTTTCTGCTGCTGAGATGATTTATCAATACTACGTTGTTTGTTTCCTTGTTGCTCTTCTTCTTTGAGATATTCTTGAAGTAGTGATACTTGGCCTATAATTTGACCCTTGCCACAATCTGAAAATCCATTCTTTTGAAGGAATACCATGTATTTTAACAGTACATTGCAATCTGCCAGTCTAGTCTTTGCTTCTTCTATCGATATCAAAGTCATTTTCTTTAGATTTTATCATATCTTCTTTTAATTCATAATTGTCCAATGATTTTGCTGCTTTGGATGCAAAAAGCTGATGCAATTTATTGGATAGAAATGAACGTATAGGTACACATCCAGGATTTTACTGGCTAAATGAAAATAGAAATTATTCCGATGATCATGACTATGAAGACCGAAAGGAAAGAAGAATATTGAAACACAGAGTGGTAGAAAGACAAAGAATGTATATAACAGATCCTGGTTCTAATAAAGCAAGAGTAAGAACAGGGTGACATAGATAGACAGATAGACGATCTTTCAAATCTCACTAAAACAATAGCTAGTAAAACTAGATGGAGAATTGCCGAGATTAAGCTAGGAATAGTAGGAGAATAGTAGGAAGTAGTCTATCCCCAGAATTCGGGATGCCATATAAGACATTAGTATTTCAATTATTTCCTCAACTCAAGAGCGCAACAATGAGGAAGCTGTCTGTCACTGAAGGATGGATGAATAAGAGATGGCACTTAAAGTACGATCCTAAACTTGCGAGAGAACAAAAGAAGAAACTGCAATTGTTCATATCAATATCTGCCAAAGACCTTATCGCATATGCTGCATTATCAAAATATGCCTCTGCATATAACTAACAGTTACCATTTAGTACTGCTCTTACACCTTAGATTCGACCTTTCATAAGTAAAACTGCATTCCCTTCTTCCCTCCGCCATCCATTATCACTTGCTATCATAATTTGTTGCAGTTGTTGATTATACCATACCACTATTCCACTACCATCATCATTCACTGCTGCCTCTTTTTTAAGATAGCAACAATATCCCTAAATGTTATCCTTGCTTCGTGGGCTATCTGGTGCACAGTCTTTCGTTGATTATTTTCTACATTGCTTAACATATTATTATTTTGCTACCTTCAGTAATGACAAGGTACAATAATATCATCAAACCTGATGCCAACCACCACATATACTACGGGTTCGAGCGTTTGCTTATGTGGCTTTGCATATATCATATATCATATATGTTTGCATAGTTTATCTGTCTCGTTCCCATTTTTCTCTTCTGTCATGTCAATGAGAGGTTGTAGCTGCGGATTATGCATATAGTAATCGTATTCTGTGACTACGCAACTATTGGAGCATAAGGAGAGGTTAATGATAGAATAATTTATGTAGCATAGGTTATTATTATTCTCCTTCTACCATGACAATAGAATCTTCAATCTCAGGCCAAACTTGTGCAACCATATCCGGCGTATTTGTCTTAATCCAATCAGCCATGGCTCTTTCTTCTGATAAGCTTTCTGATAGAATAGATATTGCATCAGCTGCATTCATCCTCTCTGCTAAATGCGTAAGCATATCATAGAGTATAATCTCAGCATTCTCTATTATTGCATCCTCTTTAACTGCTTTGAGCTCCTCCTCTGCAGAAGTCATCATTCTTCCGAATATGTCTGTTAATGATTTAGGAGGAGAAGGAATCGGCAATTGTGCTTTATCCTTAGTAGGAGCATTTTTTTGACCATTACCAAGATCTGAAATCAACTGTTTTAATCTATCCTGCTGTCTTTTTGTCTCTTCTAAGTGTGTTTGAAGTCGTTGTTTTACATTTTCTATTTTAGTCTGTTTTATTCGTGATTGGAGTCTTTGTACTGCTGCATTTTCTATAGATAAAGCTTCATTTAAGTGCAAGATAAGTTTCTGAGTTGATGTAAGTCTTTTTCCTTTTCGTCTTGAGGATGTGGAGACATTTTTTCTTACTCTTGTTATCGTTCTTGCTTTAGATGTTCTTTTTTTTGCCATCCTGTTTTATTGACCTTTAATGCATATGTTGCAATATTTGCTTTAACCGTTTGCTATTATGTCTGACTCAAGAAATAAGCGTATAGCTAAGCTTCTCCAACTCAAATCACTTGGAATAGAGCAGTCAATAACTTAATACCCATTTTTACGACATAGCACTCCCAAGCCTAAGGTATTTGTGAACAACTAGAACATATTTTAGCTAGCTTGAAAGTAACAACAAAATACCGTGGTTTACCTAATAAATACAGCTTTCAGCCAATAACGGTAGCATTGTAAAGATAAGTATTACTAAATCGGGTATAATTTTTGGTACCTAAGTATAATAGCGAGATGCAGGTCAAATAAAAACATCATACAGCATATTAGGTGGAGTTGCGGTCGATCATATCGCTATGATATCCACAGCTACTACACTCATATTCCCTTATCTCGGGTGCTTCTCCAAAGGGCTCTTGTGCTATTCCTTGTGTTTGAACATTTCCAGTCGGTCGCATAGATCCTTGATTGCATTTTGGGCATTTCTCAAGATTATTCTCTGTCATAAATAATCATAGGTTTAATAATTAATAAGACCTGTAGAAGTTTATTTGTCGGTAACATTTTCCTTCACACCTCTTACATCTTAATTAGTCTAGCACATAGTAGTATCTAAAATTAAGATGCAATGACTATCTAAAACTTTTAAAATAAATTTGTGCCTTGTGAGATACAACCTTAAAACTTATGTACATGTATATCCTAAAAAATTTGTTGATCTTCCTTTGTTTAAGAATACCACCCTTCTAACAAAGACTAACCTTGTTATACTAATTGCTATATCAGCTATTGCAATATTGCTCTCAGTTTTTTCCTATCAATATTATACTTTTACTTCTGCAAAAATCTCAGATATTGCTTCACATGAAATAAAGACAAATGCTCAAATTCAAGTACATGATCTCTCACAAACATTATCAAATAGATTTGAAAGCATAAATGCCCTTTTGCAAACGCTTGCAGATTCACCAGCTATACATAATAACGAATACGAAAGAGCCTCTATTGTTATCAACACTAGACAACAATACTCAAATCAACTCACAGATTTTTACATGTGGCTTGATAAAAATGGCAAAATCAATTGGTTGAGCAATATTAACCAAAGTGTATATCAAAAATACAAGGGAACAGATCTGAGCTTTAGGCCATATTTTTCTATACCCAGAGATACTCATTCAGCATATTATAGCAGTTTAATAGAATCAAATGACAAGGTTCCTAGATTATATGTATCTTACCCAGTGATCAATATGACAGGAAAAGGATCACCAGGAATATTTACTGGTGTTGTGGTTGCATCCATTAGATCTATTACCTTAGGAAATGTCTTACAGCACCAATTAATTCCACAATTTAATAGTACAGTAGGACTACTTGATAGAAAAGGTATAGTGCTATACTCGAGCACTCCATCATTTATTGGCAAAGATGTTTTTGGAAAGGATATACAATCTATGCTTTCATCCCTGCTCCCTTTGGAAGCTAAAGATTCGTTAAATAACATCATAAGGAATTCATTGCAGGGAAGTACAGGCTCAGGTGATATTTCTATACAGGGAAAAACCAGCACTATATCTTATGAGCCTGTGAAGATCAATGGCAAGTATTTTTTGACATTATATATCGTTGGTCCACATAACCTTGCAAGCGACGTCGGATTATTAATTAATCAACAGAAATACGTTAGTACAATTGTAGTAATTGTAATTGCAGCAGTAGCTTTTGGTATTGCATTTTTGGTCTTGTTGTGGAACAAGAAGTTAAAAACCACTGTAGATAAGAGGACTGCAGAACTAAAGACAGCAAATGAACAGCTGAAAATTCATGATAAAATGCAAAAGGAGTTTATCAATGTCGCCAGTCATGAAATAAAGACTCCAACCCAAGCTCTTCTTGGTTATTCTGAGATATTACAAACACATCCTGAAAAAAGAGAAGAAATGTCTCAGGCAATATTTAGAAACGCTAACCGGTTACAACGACTTACCAATGATATATTAGATGTCACAAGAATTGAGAGTCAGACATTAAAACTGAATAAAGGACAGTTCAATCTAGCTGATTTGATATCCAGCGTGGTCGAGGATTTCAAGAATGACATTCAAAAGAAAGGTAGCGATATAAAGTTATTTTATGAACCGCAAGACCATCTTAATCTTATATTAGAAGCCGATAAAGGAAGGCTAACTCAGGTGATATCCAATCTGTTAAGTAATGCCATCAAATTTACTAATCAAGGTGGCGGAACTATATTTATTGCTACATCTACAATACAACAACAAATTCACAATAAGGATATTGATAAGAAAGTACTAGTTAGTATCAAGGACGATGGAAGAGGGATTGACCCTAGTATGATGTCAAGATTATTCACAAAGTTTGCTTCAAAATCAGAAACAGGAGGCACTGGACTAGGATTGTTCATATCAAAGAGTATCATTGAAGCTCATGGTGGAAGAATATGGGCCAAGAATAATGCCGATGGAAAAGGAGCTACCTTCACATTTACTTTACCGATTAGCAAGGAGCAGCATGCAGCCGTCGCTTGATGCATAATAGATCTATTGCGTAATTGGGACATTAAAGCTATATCCATACAGCATGTATCCAAGTTATATTGATGTCTTATGCTAGGTTGTCCAAGAAACCGTTGTTATTTAGATCGTTTACAGGGCTTGAAATATTAGAATTTGATATTATTTGTGCAAATATAGAATCAAGGTACAACGAATATGAGAGGAAGCGTCTTTCCAAACGGAAAAGGCAAAGAGGTGTTGGAGCTGGTAGACCATTCAAGCTAAAAGTTAAAGAAAGATTCCTGATGCTGCTAGTCTATTACAGACTATACATAACATATGCACTTTCAGGATTTCTATTTGACCTTGATCAAAGCAATGTCTATAGAGATATTTCTATA
>JAFAQB010000164.1 GCA_019246625.1 Nitrososphaeraceae archaeon | reverse complement strand
TTTCAAACGAGTGATTCAGGATTACTATTATTGCCAAATAGCAATCCCTCGTCATCATCTTCCTTTCTAAATCTAAAGATAGATGAATTTATACCAAAGCCGTTTTCCACTCAAAAATTGGTTGAACTAATCAGGAGACATATTATTTTCAAGGGAAAGCAAGAATGAAAGGGTATCGTTTTGTGAACATTTTGAGCTGTCTGAAGATTGATCTTTACAATGCATGTCCTTCTCATCGCTTATGGCATCTGCATACTGGATTACCTGGTGATGGAATCAATGGATTATGGAAGCATTAAGAACAAGGCAAGATAAGATAAGGTTTGTACTGTTATCTTCAGTTCTTGTTTCAGTTGTTGAAGCTTTAACGATGAGGTTTTCTTTCTTTGATTAATAGATGGATATAAAATGCATTAATCATAAATAATACAAACGTGATTGACTCTTTAGAGCCTTTTTGTTAACACACTGCCTATAGTTTAACCTCTTGCATTTAAGAAACATTCGTATTGCTCATATTCTTTTCAACTTCTTCAGAGGGTCTTGTAAGCTGCTTATGATGATGAAATAATAGAAAACATTCTATCAAATACCTTACAATATTAATAAACTAATCAATCAATATGAGTACTAAGAGAGAAAAGATAAGTTAAGATGGATATAATTCTAAAATCAATATTAAGACGCCAGGCACCGTTTTTGATAGGTGGTACTATAACTGGTACAATTATGACGTACTATTACGGGTTTCCGTTTACAATCGTGGTAAATAGTGCTATTTGGTACGGCATATCATACGTTGTTAACAAATTCTATTGGAAAAACAAAGGACTTGACGACCAAAAATACCTTATTCAATATGCATTATCAAAAATTAATTCGAGGAAAAGGAAGAGTAAGTAAGTAATATCTCCTATACTATCAATATGCGAGTATGTTTAGATGTCAAGCATATCTCAAATACCGTCTGAGATTACTTTACAGTATTTAGTCTATTATTATTACTTCCCAGCTAGTATAGGTTTTGCTCATAGCTCGAAAAAAATCTGACACAGCAAGTTGTAACTTGCTGAGTTAGCTGTGGCATTTAGCTGCTTTAAGCGGATGCCATTAACTGGCCCTTTAAATTGATACAAATTATACTGTTTTGTACCCCGTACGGCTTCGATGCGATTCATGCATGACAGTCATTTGTACGTTTAGCCCACGTTGTGTTACAGTTATATAATCTTCTAGTATGTCTTATACCAGTCCTTCCTGTAGATAAGAGATTGCTATTGATTTTATTGCCTACTCAGATTTTTGTATCTATTTGGATTCATCCGCGGCGTTGTAGTCCTTATGCTTTGAGATTTTTTTCTTAATAATGCCAAAGAGTAATGTATACCCACATTTTAGACATTCTTGGGAACTGTTATGACAATCATAAACGTCAATAACTTTTCTATTGAGAAGTTCATTACCGCATTCCAAGCAAAAATACTGTAAACTCTGACCAAACATAGTAGGGGATTTCTCAATATTATATAGTACCTAATAAATGCTATAAATATTGAACTACAATACCGGTCCTCCAACAGAACTAATACTTGGAATAGATACTACTTGAATACATGTTCTTGTTAAGTATAGAATCCGTTTACAAGAGGTATAAAAGACAATGACCGAGTTGTTTTGGAGATTTACCTCCACCTATTCCAGAACTATCATCTTTCAGTAGCTACGACATTGTTATTCTTCCTACTTTTAAACGAAATTTATCTATTTGGAAATTATATAATAAATCAGTATTCTAGATACTATGCTTGCGACTATAATGGCTATTATTATCTTTAGATTCCCCTTATTTGACTGATCCAAATCACTCTACCATTAGTCTCATAGACGACTATCTAAGTTAATAGTATTTGGTAACATAAGTTAATAGTATATGGTTCATCAGAAGCACCAATGATGATGATCTTTCCGTTGATAGCCAGGCCATGCTGATTTTTTTCAGCATTTCTGCAGCGTATTAGATATTCTTATTTTTAATGCCTCCAGAGATTACTTATGGTATTAGGATTAGGATTTGCGGATATGCTTAGTCTTGCACAAACAGTTGGAATAGTGGGAACTATGGTATTGACACTATTTTTCTCAAAGAAGCAAATACAGAGTCTATCAAATGATCCGCAACTAGAGGTCTCAATGACTTTGGTGAAAAGTATCTTAAGATGGTAGAGCGTGCCATAGAGGATCCTTCGATACAAGGAGTGATAGATAGTGAGGTAAAACTATCACGAGAGGAATCATATTCATTTTATATATTATGGATATGTTCTCATGCATATGCGATGCGTAAAAGAAATATACTCGATGATAATGAATGGGTAGGGTGGCTACAATGGATGAGACATATATTTCGAAGAGGAACCATCAAAGAAACATGGAAACAAATAGAGCCAGACAAATGGTTTAATCCTGATTTTCAGAATTTCCTAAACACAGAAGTTGTTGCCAGAAGCCGCATGGAATAAGAAGGAGGAAGAAGACAAATCATACTTACATAGTAAAGATAACTATCCAATAATGCATCAATCTGGAAGGCTATTATGAAAAGTGAATAATTATTAGGTATATTCTAAACTTTATCTTACTTTACACTATATTTGTGATAGTACTAGACAACACACCTAGACAATTAGCAATGATATCTAGTGGTAATAAACAACAAGAAATTGAAAAGAAAATAGGTGAAGCACTTGGCTTGGAAATGGCTGCCCAAAAAGCTGTAGAGGAGCTTGGTTCAAAAGGGCTGTTAGATAAGGGTGGAATGAATGTTAAACTAGAGAGTATGAGAAAACAGGCCAACAATCATCAGACCCAGCTTGAAGAATTAATTCAAAAGTTATCAGGATCAGAAGGATTAGATTCTGCTAATATCCAAGAGGTAGCAAACGAAACTGAACGGAAGATATCTGAAATAATGAAAACATATCTTGGAGATCAACCTGATTCCTCAGAAGCAATCGAATTCCTATGCTTGGCAGAAGGAGGAGAAGTAACACATTATGAAGTTCTAGGTGCAATGACAAAGCTGGTTAAAGATAGAAAATTCTCGACCAAAGTAAGAGCAATTCTAAAAGATGAAAGGAAGCATCTTCAGCTTTGTACTAGATTAGCTAAGCAAATTGCTGTATTATAATTACTGCTTTGTACTAGATTAGCTAAGCAAATTGCTGCTGTTGTTGTCATTACTATGTTGCTGCTGAAGAGAAAGAGAGAGGTAGGTATATGCTTAACGCAACATCCTCCATTGTCCCCAACGACATTGACAAATATGTGACACATCATTATGCGAACAATAACGGAATACGCATCCACTATGCCACGATTGGCGAAGGACAGCCATTGATTGTTATGATCCATGGCTTTCCGGACTTCTGGTATACCTGGCGCAATCAGATGGTCGCACTAGCTCCTCACTTTAAGGTTGCTGCAGTTGATTTGCGTGGATACAACCTAAGCGATAAGCCGCATGGTGGAGAATATTACTTGATGCATCATCTTTTAAATGACATTCATGCTGTTATACAACATCTTCAAAGGGACAAAGTCATCATCATGGGCCATGACTGGGGCGGAGCCATTGCTTGGTTTTTTGCCATGCATTTTCCGGCCCTAACCGAGCGTCTGATCATCCTCAATATGCCTCATCCCAAAGGTATGATCCGTGAACTGGCACAGAACCCGCAGCAGCAAAAGCAGAGCGCCTATGCACGTGACTTCCAACAAGAGGGTGCACACAAGCGCCTTACCGCAGAATCTCTCAGTGCCTGGGTACATGACTCCGTTGCCAGAGAACGCTACATTGAGGCCTTTCGACACTCAGACTTCGAGGCTATGCTGCAGTATTACAAACAGAACTATCCGCGTCAACCCTACGAGGAGGCAGCAGCATCTTTCCTAGTCAACAACAAAGTTAAATCCCCAGTTCTCCAGATTCATGGTTTGCAAGACCAACATCTGCTGCCAGGAGGCTTGAACAACAGCTGGGAGTGGCTGGAAAATAACTGGACCTTACTCACCATTCCTCAGGTCGGCCACTTTGTCCATCATGATGCACAGGATATTGTCAATCGAACCATCTTAAACTGGCTCGCTTGCTATATACGGTCTAGTCAATAGATCATTAGATGAGACCAACCAGAGATAATATAAGAAAGGCAGCAGATGAAGCAAGAAAAGAAATTCCTCGTTATACTCAAGCAGTTAATGAATGTCAAGAGCAAACTGCAATAAAAATCGCAGATAACTACTTAGAATCACAAAAGCAGATTATCCTTTTGAGTGGATAAAGTCAGAAGAAATCTTAGTCAATATGTAGTTGTTGTGTTTTTCTCACCAGCGGAACTCCATATGCCATTGCCGTTTTGTCAAAACCATTTTTCTGTAGATTTTATCTGCTTTTGAATGGGTTGAAGTATTTGCATTATATTATTGATCTGGGTGGTTTGTTTATTCAATTGCTTTGACAAAGACGTTAAAGGCATTGTTGTTGTGTGTAGGGATGTGAATCAAATTTGACTCTATTTTGAGGCCCAAATGGTATCATTGCATTGTATATTATGTAATACCGTCTATAAGAGAAGATGTTCCACTATTATTATTTACTGCGGATTGCTCCTAGGCTAATTGTTCAGCAAGTGGTTCTTTGGCATTATGTTCTTCTTCTTCCTCTACACTTCTAG
>JAFAQB010000161.1 GCA_019246625.1 Nitrososphaeraceae archaeon | reverse complement strand
TTTTTGCTAGCATAATTAAAAAATACATTGGCATTACACTCTTTCATTCAAAACCTGCAATATATGGCTCTGTAGACGTTAACAATATTTGTAATTTACATTGCAGTCATTGTTATTGGTGGTTGAATAGAAAAAACGATGCAGAAGATCTGACTGCAGAGCAGTGGAGAGAAATAATTAAAAAGACTTTCAAAAAGCAGCACGTTTTCGTTGTGACTTTGGTTGGCGGTGAACCCACAATGCGTCCAGATATAATCCAGGTGTTTTGTGAGGAAATGCCAAGAAGAGTGTGTGTTGTAACAAATGGAACATATCCTTTGAAGAGATTTGAAAATCTGTATTTTTATTGGATATCGTTAGATGGAACAGAAGAAATACATGATAGCATCAGAGGTAAAGGCGCATATGCAAAGACAAAGCAAAACATTTTAGAGTATATAAGAGGCCCTTATCGTCAGGGCAAGCCAGTATGGAAAGATATATGGATTACAATGACAATCAACTCTTTAAATTATAACACTATTGAAGATTTAACAGAAGAATGGAAAAGTAAAGTGAATAAAATAGGATTTCAATTTCATACACCATTTATAAAAAATGATCCTTTATGGATGCCATTTGGAGATAAACGCACCAAAGTAGTTGACAACCTCATTTCTTTAAGAAAGAAATACCCCCATTTTATAATCAACGGAGAAAAGCAGTTATCATTGATGAAAGGCAACTGGGGAGGCATAGGTACTGCACCAATACAGTGTCCATCATGGGCCATACTGTCTTTAGATCATATGGGAAGACTAAAGCAGCCATGTTGCATAGGAAGCGCAGATAGTAAAGGGTTAAAACCAATTTGTGAAGAACGTGGTCTTGGTTGCTATTCAGTACTTGTTGTTGCAAATGGTATCAAAGGAAACTAACTAGTATAGAATGGTCGTAGTTAGTCATTTGAATCTTAATTCTAATATTAGTTAGTCAACTTGACAATGCGTATATGATTTCCAATTATTGTTTTCAGCTTATGAATCCCATATCCAGTTTTAGACGATATAGCTATTGGATTTGATATTTTTAAATCATTTTCGATGTCATTCTTCATCTCTTCTGGGTTACTAACGCTATCGAATTTAGTCAAAATTACAAAAACTTTGGACTTGTCTACTTTTAGCTCATCCAAAACATCCCAACAGCTTTCATACTTTATTCTAATATCTTCAATTTTCTCTGACATATCTATCAAAAGTAGAATCAGATCTGAAGCAAGTGATTCCTCTAATGTTGATTTAAATGCATCTATCATATAGTGAGGAAGTCTGCTGATAAAACCGACTGTATCTATGAGTAATAAATCTCCTCTTCCTTTATCTTGATTATCAATTTTAAATGACCTTGTAGTTGTGGAAAGTGTTGTAAACAAACTGCTCGAGGTAACCTGATTCTCAGAAGTAAGGAGATTAAATAATGTAGTTTTCCCTGAACTAGTATAACCTACTAGTGAAACAACTGGCATTCCTGCATTCAGCCTTTGTTGACGGTAAAGCTCACGTTTTTTGTGTGCATCAGCAAGCTTTTCTTTGATAAACGACATACGCCTTTTTAGATCTCGGAATTTTACATCAACAATATAGACTCCCATACCACCCTTTCCTGGTCTCTCACTACCAGAAGCTAGTTTTGCATTTTCTCTTATACGTGGCATTTCGTACTTAATTTCAGCCAGTTCGATCTGTAATTTTGCCTCGGTTGTAGTTGCCCTAGAATGAAATATATTGAGTATTAATCTCTCCCTGTCTATCACTTGAGTACCAGTTAACTTCTCTAGGTTGTGAATCTGTCTTGATGTTAAATGTTCGTCAACGACTATCTGATCAGCTTTAGATTCTTTTACAAGCTGCTTGACTTCTTCTGCTTTACCAGAACCTAGACCATATTCAGAATGATTTAGGTATTTTTGAGTAACAACATTTACAATTCGAGAATCTGTCAATGAGTCTATTAGGCTCTTTGCTTCTTGAAGTCTGAAACTATCTGGATATGTTACTACTATTAC
>JAFAQB010000154.1 GCA_019246625.1 Nitrososphaeraceae archaeon | reverse complement strand
TCAAATTCTAATATATTCAACCCGGTAAATGATTTGAATAACAATGGCCTTCTTGATAGTCGAGCGTAAGACATCAACAGAGTATCGAATATGCGCATATCAATGAAGAATAAAGATCTAAGCTTTCAATTACGCAAGAGGTCTACTATATGCTGCTTTGTTACAGGTGCTTTGTTACTCAAATAACAACTGCGATTGCTAATTCACTGCCAAGCAGCTGAGGCTTGCAGTACGAAAATTGAAGCATGATAAATGGATTCAGCATTTATTATACATTTCATTTCATCTCATTCTGTCTCATTCCATCTCAAGATAGCAATACACAATTAAAATAAAATTATATCAAAATAAATCTCGTCATAAAAGAGTAAGCAAGTCTGGTTAATTTAATTAGTATGTTGAAGACTATGTTTATTTTTTGTCATCTCCAGTAGGGTCATAGGAAAAATGCAGATCAGGAAAATTATTCCTTGTTTATCCTCTATTAGCGCTTGTTCTGCATTATCATTGCTTCATTTAAAAGCCTGTTAGTACTTATTTCAGAAGCACCTGTTTCATCATATGCGGTTTGGATGGATGCCGACATAACAATATCTAGTAATTCTGAATTTGTACAATGACCGATCTGCAGCAGGCCTCATAAAGGCGATCCTTTTACAAGAGCATAACTGGCATCAAAGTAGCCACCACATTTCTTAGCTCACTTGTAGCATTCGATATTAAATGAATTTGTTCGAATAATAATTCCCAAGAATCGATTATTTTGTTCGTTTGCGACCTCATGATTCTTTCTAAAATATTTGGCATATTGTTCTCATGGTTTTGAAGAGACTACGCGCCTGAAAATTTTTATTAAATGACGCTGCCATAAGATTGTATCATCTGTAGAGTTATTTGACTTATAGTAACAAACAGCTCTGAGATGTAATAATATCCCAATGAATAACGTATGAAACCATTTTAAGATTTCTGGTGTTATCGTTTTACAAATCTTTTTTGTAAAATTTGAAGTCCAAAAGATCTATTTACATTATGGAGTTTAATTCAGCAAGTTTTGCTTTGGAAGCTACATATTGACTTACATCCTTTTCAACAGCTAAAAAGGGTCTTTCTTTCTTTGAGATGAATCCAATAACTGATGGTTCAAAGTTATGTTTTCGTAAATCTTCTATAATTGACGCTGCCAAGTCTTTTGTTGCAACTATTAAATGACAGCCATTTGTGGAAGAAGTTGCATTCTCTGTAAGGGACTCTTTCGTTGTAAATTTAGCAATTTCTTCGTACTTCATTGGAAGATCATTAACTACAATATGGGAATTTATCAGATCTGCAAATTTTGCTATTGCAAATATGCCATCAGTTGTGACAGGAAATACAGCAGTTATGTGTGCATGCCTATCGAACGTTGTACCAAAATCTGGACAGTATTTTGAAATTATTTTGCCAAGTGAAAATTGAGGTTCACTTAGACTTTTTATTGCCTCGTCTTTTGCAGAAGAAAGAACATCCAGCAAGATGTTGTTCTGTTCAAATTTGGCTATATTACTGGGATCCATTTCTGTTAGCATATAAAGGATTACCGCGGGCATTACACCAAATTTGTTTGAAATAATTATCTGCATTCCTTCTTCAATTTGATCGTACCTTGTAGGCAATTCCTTCAAAGTATTTCCTAATGCAGTTGCACCGAAGAAGAGCTTGCCAACTTTAAGGGAGCTATAATCTTCCATAGCCAAGTTATAGCGTAAAGTAAATGAATCGAGGTTTTTTCTAATCTTATCCAGTATTTCTTCAGTTGGAGCGTCGTATACTGGAAATACTTTGAATCCTGACGTACATCCAAGAAGATTCAGATTTTCCATAGCAGTTGTCACTGCAATATTGCTGTGAATTTCAGATTCAGGACTTTGTGTTGGATCAGTTATTTGAGTAGTAGAATTATTAGCAGTAATATATCCGACTTTGTCGCCTCTATGTGATGCAATATAGTCTAGCACTACGCATTGTGCTTCAGGATGTGCTGTTAAAGCCATAGTAATTTTATTTATTATGGTCTTTGAATGAAAACATTTCAGGAAGTTTTGAAGTGTCCCTGCTAGCAATATTGGATCTTCACCGATCGGTGTATGAATACGAAAGATTGAAAGTGCTCGTTTAATTTCTACTTCTCTTTCAATCTGTGGATTATCAAATTTGTATACCCTTCGAGTAAGCTCGGGAGACTTACCATCAGTATGGTAAAAAACATCAAACCAACTAGGTATGACCTTTATCGTGTTTCTTTTGATTTTTTCTAAAGAAGATTGAAGAATATGCTTATTGATTTCATTAGAGCATGTTGGAATCCATCTTAAAGGATCAAAACCAAGCTGCTGGTATTCTTTTATGATCTCCCAGAATTTTTCAGTCAACTACCCTCTCCTGCCAATCACTAATACTACCAATTTGATATATGTGAAAATTTTGGTTATAAAAGAAACTTTAGCATAATAGCTTGTTAAATTATCAAAAAAATTAGACACAATTAGCATCAATTTATGTATTGTTATGTCAATATATGCTATATTAAAATTTCTGGAATCGCTTCTGTCAACTTTTCAGATCACCTAAGGTTATTTTTAGAGTTGTCTAAAGTAGCTTGAATATCCTACTTATAAAATTCGACATTTCGGCTTCAGTATACTCGTATGCCAGATAATTGAAGAGTTTACAGAACTCGAATGATATATGCAACTTATGACCTGTTATCTGTATCTGAGCTAGTGTGCAACAAATAATAATAAGTCTACTATACGAGAATTATTATGTCCAAAGCCCCTAGCTTTACGCCGAAGTTAACAGCAGAGCATCTTAAGAAAATTGCAAAAGAAATGGAAAATAAACCTGCATATGATATTTTAAAATGGGCTATTGATAATTATGGATTAAGAATTGGACTGGCATCAAGTTTTGGTGCTGAGGATGTCGTTATTATTGACATGATGTCGAAAATTGACAAGACAAAAACCAAAATTTTCACTTTAGACACTGGACGACTCAATCAAGAAACCTATGATATAATGGATGATGTTCACAATAAATATGAAATAGATATTGAAGTATATTTTCCCGATCAGCATGAAGTTGAAGAAATGGTCAGAGCGAAAGGTGTGAACTTGATGTATGCAAATGTTGAGAATAGAAAACTTTGTTGTGAAATTAGAAAAGTACATCCTCTTAACAGAGCGCTAAGTAAGTTCGACGGCTGGATCACTGGATTGAGACGAGAGCAGATTACAACGCGGGCCAATATTAAAAAAATTGAGGTTGATAATTTGCACGGCAACATAATCAAGGTCAACCCACTGGCAGATTGGACATATAAAATGGTCTGGGATTATATTCATAAAAATAATGTCCCATTTAATAAGCTATACAATATGGGTTATCCAAGTATTGGTTGTGAACCATGCACAAGGGCAGTTCGACCAGGTGAGGACCTAAGGTCGGGGAGGTGGTGGTGGGAAAATGCAGTACATAAAGAATGTGGTCTGCATTGGGATTCTATAAAGCAACTTAAATAGGGAAGATCCTTGGATAGTAATAGTAGGATACCTGGACCTCATGGGGGCAAGTTGATAAACAAATTTGCTGCTAAGAGAAATATCGATGAAATGTTTTCAATTGAGGTCACCAATGACCTTCGAAACGACATTGAAAATATATCTGATGGTATCTTCAGTCCACTTGAGGGCTTTGTAGGACAAGATGACTTTGAGAGTATTGTAGAACTGGGTAGGCTGAAAAACGGCTTAGCATGGACTATTCCTATAATTTTAGACGTTGATGTACAAACAGCAGTAAAGATGAAGGATGCTAGAGAAGTTGCTTTGAGAGTAGGTAAAGATCGCTTTGGGATCATATATGTTGAAGAAGTTTATTCATTTGAGAAACTTCGTGTGATAAAATCAATCTATCAGACAGATGATCTAGATCATCCTGGAGTTATCAAAATGATAAGTATGGGAGATAGGCTTATTGGAGGTAAAATTGAAGTTATAAAACGAATTCTACAATCACCATTAAGAGTACATCGACTGAATCCTTTTGAGACTAGATCAGAGATACATAAGAGAGGATGGAATACTGTAGTTGGATTTCAAACAAGAAATGTTCCACATATTGCTCATGAAATGCTCCAAAAGGCAGCCCTGAATATTTATGATGGTTTGTTTATAAGCCCATTGATTGGCAAAAAAAAGCCTGGTGATTTTAAGGATGAAGTGATACTTTCAGCATATGAGTCACTTATAAAAAATTATTATCCAAAAGAGAGAGTAATGTTTGTAACTCTTCATACTGAAATGAGATATGCTGGGCCAAGAGAAGCAATTCATCACGCTATCATGAGGAAGAATTTTGGATGTTCTCATTTTATTGTCGGAAGAGATCATGCTGGAGTTGGAGATTATTATCATCCTTTTGCTTCGCAACAGATCTTCAAAAATTATACCGATCTTGGTATTGAGCCAGTGTTTTTTCCCGCGTTTTATTATTGTAAGAAATGTTTAGGTTATGCTAATGATAGAAACTGCCCGCATAGCCCACAGTTCAAAGAAGAATTGAAGGGCAGAAAGATAAGAAAAATGGTTGGTTTAGGCGAAATTCCTGCCGAACACCTGATGAGACCTGAGATAGTAAAAGTGATCCTCTCATATAAAGATGTGTTTGTTCAATGAATTGGTTCTTGATTGATTCTTGAGGTATGTCTTGATATCGGTATTAATGGCTAGATCTTATCTTACATTAAATGCCTTTAGTATTTGAAAGGCCAAAACCTGTTGGAGGTAATCATATATACAATATCGACGTCCTGAAGGGGGCTCAAGAAGCTATAATATCTGTTGTACCTTGTCTAAGGATATGTGACAGTTATTTTTATTGTCAATTAGTTGCTTCTTATATGAAAAGGAATGCTTTTTCTAAGCAAAAGTATTGGTATTTTGATAAAAATTACACATGCCCTTTAATCTGCATAATTTGCACTTTGGTTTTATTGGTGTACAAATGTTCTGACCATACATAACGAAAGTCTGGTTTATCCTTAGCCAGTGTTTTTTACGTATTGTGTGACTAAGATGGAATTCCGTCTTTTCTGGTGTTTTGGTATTCACAAGCCCTAATCTATTTGAGATCCTGTGAACATGAACATCAACTGGAATTGCAGCTTTATTAAAACCATATACTAAAACGCAATTTGCTGTTTTTCTTCCTACCCCCGGCAAGCCTAAAAGTTTTTCAATATTATCAGGAACTTCTCCATTAAACTTCTCAACTATTAATTGTGAAATGTTTTTTATTCTCTCTGCTTTTGTGTTGTAAAAACCGGTACTGCGAATTATTGCTTTAATTTCTTCTATATCTGCTTCAGCTAGATCCTTAGCACCTTTAAATCTTCTAAATAAGTTGACCAGAATTTTTGTAGTAGTTTCATCTCTTGTGCGTGCTGACAGAATAGTTGCAATAAGTACTTTGAATGGATTGTCTTGTTCCTCCATTTGCAACTTTCTGAGGGCGGTATGTCTTGGTTGCTTTTCATGAAGAGCTTTTTCCATTTTCTTAATTATTATATCGATATTATCCAATGTCAATGAAATAAACTAAATATTTGAAGGGGATTATAATATCTTCTATAATAAAACCTATCGATATGATCAAAACAAGAAGGTGTATCTATTTCCGCTCCTTTATTCGACTTCGTCCTGTCTTTCTTGGTGATAGGATTCCAACCTTGCGTCCTGGTGGAGTAGTTCTGCCAACTGATGATTGACGACCAATATGCTGGTGTCTGCCACCGCCATGAGGATGAAACACTGCAGCCTGTGCAATACCTCTAACGGTAGGATACAATCTTCCATGCGCCTGCATGTATTTTGCTCTGTTACCTGCCTTTAGGAATGGTTTTTCCTTTCTTCCTGCACCGGCAATTGCGCCAATCATTGCTCTGCATTTCGGGTTGATTATGAGAAACTTGCCAGAAGGGAATTTTATTGTTACGCCTTCAGACCCATGAGCAAAAACAAGAGCAGAAGAACCTGCAGATTTAATTAACTTACCGCCGTCGCCAAAGTTCTTTTCAATATTACAAATTAGGGTTCCATCTGGAATTGATTCTAACGATAAGATATTTCTTGCTGCTGCAGCTGCTCCACTGCCCATCTCGACATTACTTCCAACACTAGTACCTTCTGGAGCTGGAACATATGATAATGTGCCATTGTCGAAGCGAATCTTGGCTAATGGTGCGTCTCTGCCTCGTTCATGTACAATATCGATAACCGTACCAAAATGACGTTCATATGATTTAAAATTGGGATATTTGGCAGGGGCAATCTTTCCAACTGTGATTGCTCTAAATTGCTTACCTGCCTTACCCCTTCTGCGGACTAGCGTTCGCTTACCCAAAATTATTCTAAATAAACCAGTCCATTAGGTGATTTTAAGTTTGTGTTAGTGCGATTATGACTAGTTATCAAATTGGATCCCTTGCAGATACCCTTAATGTGCTTACGATATTGTAGAAATGTAAACCAACTAATCGAAGAAATCATGGAAAAGTATTAGAATCACTATTTTAAATAGACAAAACATATCAATAACAAATTATACCTGATTAAGCGAAAGGTAATAAAGGTATAAAGATAAGTAAAGTCCTAGGTGTCATTGTGAGCCAGAATACTCTATCTTTAAAGGTACTTGAAGCTTACACCAGAGACGTAGGCCGTGGAGTTGCCAGAATTGACTATGATTCTATGGATTCTTTGAGTGCATCTACAGGCGATGTTATAGAGATAAGAGGCAAGCGTAGAACGGTTGCCAAGTGTTTACCACTCTATCCTTCAGATGAAGGTAAAGGGATAATTAGAGTTGATGGCCTTGTAAGGAATAACGCCGGTGTAGCCATAGGAGACACTGTAGTGGTAAGAAAGATCAAGGCCGTGCCAGCCGAGAAGGTCATAGTTGCTCCCCTGGAGGCAATACCGCCCATAGATGAACGATATTTGGCTGATGCTCTTGAGAGTGTTCCTCTTATCAAAGGAGATAATGTTATGGTT
>JAFAQB010000132.1 GCA_019246625.1 Nitrososphaeraceae archaeon | reverse complement strand
TAGTGAAGATGGCCAGACTATCCCAAGAGATGCAGTCTGCGACACAATTTGAAGCCAAATTGGATTTGGTATGTCCATAAATACATGGTGAGAAAATACAAGCACAGAGAAAATAAAATAGAACACCCATGGACGGTAATTCCATTTGTTAAAAGGAACTTTTTCCTTACCATACCGTGGAGCAAAGAAGTACATTCCACCCAGAAATATCAGCAACGGGAAGTATACAATTGGATGGGCAAAGAACCACCATGCATCCTTGGTTAAAAGCCAGTTAGAAGCAGTAACAGGATTCTGAAGCGACATAAATCCATGAAAAAGCTGTGCAAATAGACCCGGATTTCCAATTATCTGTACCAGGGCTGTCACAAATGCAGATACCAAGACAATTGGCACGGCAGGCGTAAGTTCGCGCCACTTCTTGGTAAACCAAGCATTAATCCCAAGTAATGATACCCACCGTACTCCTGCTGGCAGATCCTCCATATGTGTGTGTTCGAGGTCCTGCTGTGTTTCCTCTAACTTCTGTTTTTTTTCTTTTTCCTTTCCTTCTACTTCTTCCACTTCTACTTCGCCATGCCGAGAGCCAAAGCGCTCAGTCCCAACCGGAATCTTTCCTCTAAGAAGAGTGTAAATGATCACAATACAAAATATTGTAAGTGCTACTCCAACCAAGACGTCTGCCACAAGGAAGGTATTGGCTGCAAAAGTGCCCCAAGATTCTGCTGGCCGGCCGGGTAGGAATGTTAAAGGCATCAAGTTATACCATCCAGCACCAAAACCGGAAAGGCCAGAATATAGTATGAGTATTACCGCTGCTTCCATAACCCAGAACGATATTTTGGCCCATTTCATGCCAGATAACGGCTTTCTACCCCATTTGCTTGTTGCGTAGTAGCCAAACCACATAGTGTTAACAGAAATTACGCCAAAGAACATTACTTGTCCATGAGCAGTAAGCAGGGCATAAAACAGCACATTCTGTGATATAGAGTCCACTTTCATTAATGGCACATCAGTTTGGATAATTCGCATTCCAATTGCAAGTGAGCCAGCTATTAGAAAGTTGATCAGCATAGCCCCAATAAACATTAAGGTTAATTTTTTGAGAGCAGGTGAAACATCGAACTGCGGTAATTGCGGTGGCTCTTGAGGATACCTATTTTGATCCTCCACTAGCATTATGTTATGTAGCACCTCCTGATGTTGCTTGTGGCAATGATGGTGGTGGTGATGGTGGAAGAACGGTTACTACCGATGTCATGTAAGGATGCGCATAGCCACAGTATTCTAGGCATCTTATGAAATATGTTCCCGGTTCTTTAAAGGTATAATAAAATACATTATCAAGCTTTGGAATTACCTGCATCTGTAGAAGAACAGCTGAATCCGAAGATCCTTTCATTATTCCAAAGCCATGGTTTACATCCACGGAGCGGGCAACGAATTTGACAGGTTGGCCAGCTATTAACGTAACGTGAGGAGAGACGCCAGGATTGAGAGGTTGTTGGCCTTCTTTATTCATAAGCCAGAACCATTGGCCGGCAGTAACGTCTACGACCTGAACATTTTCTTTAGATGGGTTTACAGAAGAGAAGGCTACTGGTGGCATCCAATGATAGCTATTTATCCAAAGCCAAACTAATACTGCTGCGATTCCTATGGCCCAGTAGCGTTCTGGATGCACTTTTGTCTTGGAAGCAAAGCTTTGTTTCTTTTTCATCCTTGTACTTGCCATCACGATGAAAAATCCAACAGTTGCTACTGCTACAGTTATTATCAACATGTAGAGCAGACTATATGGTCCCCAGCCATAGTCGGCTGCCAAGTTTATTGTGCTCATATCCTAATTACACCCCTGATCCTCCTGAGGTAGTAGTTGACGATGATGAAGGATTTTCCACGTCTTGTACAGTCAGATCACCAATCATACCAAGCCACAAATGCCCTCTAACCTGACAAAAGTATTTGAAATTCCCTGCCTCATTTGCAGTAAAGGTTGTCACCTGCTGTGTATCTGGCTGCATGAAACTCTCTATGTGACCTTCTCGAAAGAAAGGATGACAATCAGGGCAAGGCATAGCAGCCATCACATCATAAGGTATGTTATTCGCACGATCTGGTAATGGCATGTTGCCTATTTGGTTCAAAATATCCATCGTTTTTCCAGACACCTTTGCTATCCCAAAATTGTGGGCCATACGGCCTGCATTTATTACTGTTATTTGCACCACATCCCCCTTATTTACTACAATCGTTGGCCCGCCATTAGTTCCATTCCACCCAAAATCTTTTTGTATCAATACAAATTTTTTGTCAATATGTTGAGAAACTGTCTGCTCTTTCTGGCCAAAAGCGGTCGAAGTTCCTGCCATCTTACCGGCCTGAGAAAGATGAATTTGTGGAGAAGTTGATACACCCATTGCTGCTATGGTGCTACCGGCAGCAGCAGCAAGGATTAATCCTATACCTAACACTACTTTACCATTAAATGTATATGGTTTAGGTCCGGAGCTTTTCTCGTCGTCATAATTATTATTGGGATAAGGGTTTCTTTCTCCTCCTCTGTCTCTTTCTCTTCTAGGATCTACTGACACCACTATCGCAATAAAATCCTGATAACATCTAATAAAAAGGGCGTAGGTATATTTTTCTATTACTTGATAGGAATAACTTAATGCTAAATTAACAAGACAGATTATATGCGTCTTAGAATATTTTTATAATTTAGACAAGTAGATACTTTCAGTCCATTTTATAAATATGGTCTGCCAGAATAATTGGATGTCCGACAAGAACAGACTTCTACAAGGCGTCGGGGTAGCTATTATAATAATTTCTCTTGCTGCAATAGCTTATTCTACACAAGCTGTACAGAATGGTGTAATTAGTGTTTTTCAACCTCCTAATACTATAACTACGTCTAAATCAACTTCTAAAACTACAGCTACATCTAGTCCAAGCACTATTTCTGTAACGGTTCCTGCTGGCGCTGGAAGAGAGGGATTTTTGCAGGAGTTTTTTGTGCCCAGTAGAGTGAATCTTCATGTCGACAATACTATAAAGTGGATTAATACCGATACTGTAAGTCATACGATTACTTCTGCCACCTTTAATGGTCTGGTCTGGCCACAAGGATCAAGTCAGGGGCCGTCGACATTTAGCCATACGTTTGACAAATCTGGAACATTTAGCTACTTTTGCCAAATACACCCATATATGACTGGAGTAGCCTTTGTAGACGTGCAGGAAACTGAGCGCATATTAAATACCACCATTGGTTCTTCTCATTTTGTTAATGTAAGAGTAGAGATGCCACGTAACGCGGCTTATGCTAATAATTATGGGCCATACTTTATACCTTCGTATGCTCTCGTACCTCTAAACGCCAGGGTCACTTGGATTAACAAAGATTATGTCGCGCATACTGCGACAGCTACTGATGGTTCCTTTAACACTGGTCCGGTATTACCAGACCAATCATATACAATACCCATTGATCACAATCCAGGCTCTGTCGGATATTTCTGTCAGATTCATCCATGGATGCAAGCAATGATATATGTATCACCTTCCCAGTCAACATCCTCTGCGTTTCTGAAACACCAGTAAGATAAGTAAATGATTGGCGATATATTTTAGGCTGTTTGGCAGAAAAGAATGGAAACAGCGAGACGCATTGAGAGCCATTGTATATTCAAAATCGCAAGCAACTACAATGGACATTGCAATCAATAGAACCTTTTGTGCATGACTTAAATAATCAAATGGCAAGTAGGATGAACTTGAAAAGGAATAAAATGTCGAAGAGAATTATATATTTTTATTACTAAACATTTTTACCACTATAATTGTATCTTCCATTTAAATCGTATATGACTCTTTTCTCTTTCGAGAGATTATGAAATTCTATAACCAAGGCGATAAGGGAATTAAAAAACATAGTGTTTATGCTTCTATTATCTTTGCCCTACTAGTCGTATACATGATTATTATCATAGATTCTGCAATCTTTAAGAGAGGAATAGCAAATGCGATAGCATTACCATCTAATCAAACCACGATTACCAAAAATAACGCGAGCATAGAAAAGGCAGACAAACCAGCTAACAAGCAGACTTTGACCTTAAGTAATATAACGAAGTTGACAACAACTCAGGGAAATGCTACTACCAATGCAAACGCAGCATCTAGTTATCCACCAAAAGAAGCTAATGCCAGTAAAGTGTTTCCACCTAATAACAAGGTCGCAATCATTCTAGGGGCAGCTCTTAAAAGAGATAAAGCGTATCAGCCAAATCCAGTAAATGTCAAAGCAGGAGGCACCGTGGTTTGGGCAAACGAAGATACTGTAGCGCATACTGTAACATCTGGCTCAGGATTTAATGATCAGAATTTAGGGAGAGAATTTGATTCGGGGTTCTTGGGTAAAAGTTTTTCACATATATTCTTCAAGCCAGGCGTCTTTCCATACTTCTGTGAAATTCATCCTACGATGGTAGGGAAGGTTATAGTAAAATAACAGATTCTTTTTTTGCAGCTTGTAGATTCTATTAGTATGTGTTATGATAACTTATCTGAAGAGTTTTATATGTGTCGCCTAAAATATATCAACAACGTCTTGGCTTTTAGTATACCAATAAAACCCCATTTTGGGAGTCATGCCTAACCAAAAAGCACTTAGAGATTCACCAATATCATTTTCTTGATTATAACTAACCTGTGCTATAATTTATGGATAAATAGCGCTATTAAAGTGTCAGAGTTATCAAATTTTATCATATCCTTGTTCGGCAAGAGGCTTTATCTGAACATTTTTGAATTTTAATCGTTAAGAACACTTTCATCTTCTGTCTACTAAAAACCCTATTTAAGTTTCAGATTTTAACTTATCTCTTACTTAACTAATGTGTCCCAGATTTAAGTGATATGACCTTGTATGAAAGTAGTTGCTGACCTAATTCTTTACCTCCAATAAAGATGTAAAGAATGTGCAATACAGAATTCCGACAGATGCACTACTTCTAATAAAATTGTAGCATTAGATTTTGCTGTTCAATAGCCAATGCAGACTTGAAATAATCCAAAAATGCTTTAGAGACTTACACTTCGATAAATGATAAAAGATTGGGAGAGCATACTTTACAAAAATGTGATATCAAAAGATGGTCAATTAATAGGTCGTGTAACAACAACATCTAAAGATTCCATCGCTGTGACTTATCATCGTGAAGATCGTATTAAATGTACTTATATGATACCAAAATCACGCGTTGAGGGGTATCATAATGGATCTGAACTATTGTTAAATCTGCATTTTATAATTGTGGATAAATTTAAAGTCTGAACTTCTATCGAAGTTCAACTTTTACTACTGTGGATCATACAAAATATGTATTTGAGCTCTTGTTTTGTAAGGTAATTTATTATCATTATCAATCAGATTCGTTCAGCTACCGCTACACCGAGCTTGATATTTGCAGAAATATGTGTAAGATTTTCTCTTACGTTCTCGCACATACCATGGATGCCAGATCTATGTCTTATAGTCCTATTCTTTAGAGCATGTATTGAAACTCACCCTAATATGTTTGCAATATTTGTGCTTATTTTAGACAGCTCTTGTATTTTCTCCTAGTTGTAGCATTGAAACCTTAAATGCTTCGATATTTGCAAAAACATATTATTTGCTAGTCTTACTGTTGCCATTGCATTATCTGCAAGGCTATTAACTATCAATCCGTATACATCAGCTATGTTTTTATGATAAGACCAATGGCTCTGTTAAGTTAAGGCGATGGAGCTAAAGCTGTGAAACATCTCCCATAAGTATATGTTAATTTTTCAATAGATCAAAAATGAGAATTTTACTACGATTAAAATCATTGAATCAGTTTACACTCGATTTCAATATTACTACAAAATTCAGGGATTTATCTATTCGTTGTTAAGGAACAGCTCATTCGAAGATCTTCACAATAAGAAAGGTTACAAATTTTTCTGCTTTTCTAATATCTTTGCAAGATCAACCACTAAGGGCACTTCGTATTACCTGATTATCGCATCACCATCCTCCAGATTCTTGGACCAAATTTCTTATCAGCTAAAAAAGATGACAGAATATCAAATTCCAATCGAGATTGGGAAAAGCATATTAGAATTACAGGACTTTGGAGTAATTCGAAACAAAAATCTAACCTTTCCTCTAAGAATAATTACAGTCTCTCCAATAATCATAAGAATCCCATTAAATAAATTCGAGGAACAATCAGAGAATTTGGTTCGTTACACGAAAGGTATGGCAGTCAGCGTCTATGATTATGATTATTCTCCACCAGAACCTGTGGCTGCTCCTCCTCTATAAATATGACCATTATTGCCGGCAGCAGTTGTGACATTATTTTGTTTCTGTGCTTCAGAAGTGGCATTAGCCATTGACTGGGTCGTAGTAGTATTGTTAGCAGCAGACAGAACCCTGGAATTTTTAATCGTGGCAGCTTGAGCAAAGAATTTGCTAACCATATTACTAACAGCTGTCAATTTAGGAAATATCAACAATGTAATTACCAAGATTAATGCAATAGACACAACTGTACGATTCTCATCCATTGCCAATCATTAACAACATTTGATATAAAAAATATGTTGTAGCCTTTCACATAATTATAGTGATAGATTTGACCAAATGATGAATTAACTGGCTAAAAAGATGTTAGAAAATGATTATAGATAACATACAGACTGTTGGATCTTGATAATAGCATAACTTCGCTATTCAAAATAGAAGCAAGTGGAGCGGAATAGAAGCGACAATATATTACTATAAAATCAATTTAGCACTACCTTAAAAATATGTAGAATTTATCCTGAAATAAATATATCCGCCATTAATATTATAGAATGTATTTCCAATTTCTGTGGATCGCATCGGTAATGGTAGTAAAAATGGCTATAGGCATAGGCTAAGAAAGCGCATAAAGATAATAGACTCTACGGCAGTTATATTAGTAGTCATATTAGTTACGTCAATATTTACGATTGAAAATTCTCCAATATTAAATAGACCTGTTTATGGAATTATAGCTGGACAGCAGGCGCAACAAAATACATTCATTCCTCCTGAGCTGGCGGCTTCAACTATAAACTCAGGTAAACCACCTAGTGCAGACAATTTCAATATCACAAAGGGTTATACTGTAAAGCCAGTACTTTGGAACCTTACACTACCTAGCAGTGTTGCGTTTGACGGTAAAGGAAATATGTTTGTAGCAGAATCAGGCTTGGGATTTGGTGGATTACAGGCTACGGCACGAATCCTCAAAATTGACACAAATGGAACAATATCCACTCTTACCGACAGGTTTTTGTCAGCTCCTGTTACTAGTATAGTATACCACCAAGGCAAATTATATGTCGCCAATAAAGCCAAGATCTCAACAGTTAATCCTGTAAATGGCGGTGTAGCCGATATTATTACTGGCCTGCCTGCGGGTGGTGATCATCCCACAAACCAAATAGCCTTTGGCGCAGATGGCAGGCTTTACTTTGCTCAAGGAAGTGCAACTAATAGCGGTGTAGTGGGAGAGGATAGCTATTCTCCCAATTTGGGCTGGCTAGCAAGCTTTCCGTTCGTACACGATGTGCCTGGCAAGAATGTGACTTTGACAGGTCAGAACTTTGAAACTCCAAATCTTCTTGCAGACGGAGCTAAAGAAATAAGCATTGTAAAAGATTTGATAACAAAGATATCTACTACAAAAACAGCAGGTAAAGAGAGTAGTGGAAAAGGTACTGGTGCCGTTGCAGGCAATATTACTGGAAACGTTACTACAGGCGCGTTTGTAGCATTTGGAAATAGCACGCATAAAGGAGAAGTAGTTAATGGAAATGTCAGATGCAGTGGCTGTATTATAAGTGCAAAACCAGATGGGACTGATCTGAAGCTTGTTGCGTGGGGGATGAGACTCGATGCATATACAGGATTGGCCTTCGATAGATCTGGTAAACATTTGATAGTGACTGATCCAGGTGCTGAGGAGAGAGGCAGCAGACCTATAAAAGGAGATGAAGACAAAATATGGAGTATAGATGTTTCTAACAGCAAGAATTTAGGGAAATGGTATGGCTGGCCAGATTATTTTGGAGGTAAAAATAAAGAACTAAAACCAGTAACTGATCCGCAGTTTAGATCACCAAGAGGAGGAAATAAACCACTACAGTTTTTAATAGAGAACCACCCTACGGTCCCGAAATTGTTTGCTGACGCTGGTTACGCTGTTAAATTGACTGCCGCTGCACTATCCAATACAAGCAGCAGTTTTGGATTTGGCGGTATGGCTTTTATTGGTGAATATGGTACCCATGCTCCATTTACTCATGAATTTCAGCAAAAAGTTAAAGAGTACATACCAGGCAATACAAATAAAACAATAATAGGTCAAAAAATTATAAAGCTTGATACCACTACCGGAAACCTTAGCGATTTTATATCTTTGAAAAAACCGGATGCAAGCTTCAGACCAGTAGGTTTGTCGTTTAGTCCTGATGGGAATGCACTTTATATTGTAAGTCTTGGAAAAAGTGAAACCAGGAAGGCTTTGCCAAACGGAGCGCCCTTGCCTATCCCAACTATATGGATGTATCCTAGTACTGGAGTAATATGGAAAGTGACACGCTCGGTAGCAGCAACTGTAGCGGAGCCTCCACCAAACAAACTACGATTATCGCCAGAACTGACGGTGACAGTAAATTCAGGTCCCAAACCCACCACAGATCACTTCAGATTGCCACAAGGATACACAATGGAGCCGGTGCTTTGGAATTTGAATGTCCCTGGCAGTGTTGCCTTTGACGATAAACAAAATATGTACATAGGATATGTAGGTTTTGCATATGTTGGTCTTGAACCTGCGCCCAAAATATTGAAGGTAGATCATCAGACTGGGAATGTTTCTGTGTTTGTTGATAGGGGACTAGATAGACCGCTTACCGGTATCACTTTCCATAAAGGATTATTATACGTGTCTAACGGGGGCAAGATTTCAACAGTCGATATGAAAGGACTATTAAAGAATATCATTGTAGCATTACCAGGGATAGGTGATCATTATGTAGATCAAATTACATTTGGTCGTAATGATAGAATGTACTTTGGTGTTGGAACTGCAACTAATAGCGGTATTGTTGGAAAAGACAATCCATGGGCAAAACAAATGCCAGGGTTCCACGATATTCCCGGAAAAGATGTAAGACTAGCAGGAGTTAATTTTAAAACAAGAAACTTTTTGTCCGCCCCTTTTAACTTGAACTCAACTACTGGCGCATATGTTCCATTTGGAACAGATACAAAGAAAGGCCAATTAATTAAAGGTGACGTAAAGTGTACGGGTTGTATACTGAGTGCAAATTCAGATGGGACTGACTTAAAGCTTGTTGGTTGGGGCTTTAGACATGTTTATGGATTAGGATTTACCCCGGATGGTAAATTGGTTGCATCAATGAACGCTGCTGACGAAAGAGGAAGTAGAAATATAGCCAATGATGGAGACAAAATTTACGTAATAGATGTTTCAAACTCAAGCAATTTCGGCAAATTTTATGGGTGGCCTGATTTCTTTGGATATGCCCAACCAGTAACCAACCCACTATTTCAATCTCCATTGAACAATCAATCACTTCAGCCGTTAATACAAAACGACCCACCAGCTCAAAAGCCGGCATTAGTAACTGATGTTGGTGCTGCCCTGACACATGTTGCGGTTTCTAATAGTACTAAGTTTGGATTTAAAGGAATGGCGTTGATAGGGGAATTCGGGACTCTTGCTCCACAAACTCATTTGACTGCAAACTCCAAACTTGGTATGAATATAGGATCTGTGATGGGGCAAATAATAGGACAGAAAATCTCCGTATTCGATCCCACAACGTTTAGCTTGAAGGACTTTCTCACTCTAAATACCGCAGATGGTAACTTTAGGCCTACAGGACTAGCATTTAGCCCTGATGGCAATACTCTCTATATAGCAAGCGTTGGTCTTAACGAGGTAAGGACAATTAGTCCATCAGGAGCAGCGGTACCATTCCCACTTGGACTGCCATGGGCATTTGAAAACACAGGAGTAGTATGGAAGGTAACGCATTCATGATAGTATCGCTGGTTACTCTGCATTATTCTTTTGTTTATAGACAACAACTTTCTATCATCTATCCAGATTAGTTGCGAAAAATAGATTTATGAGAGATTCTCCACCTAAATCTGGGGAATATTCAATGTATAAAACTGATAATTTACAGAAAGCAATGATGATAATATTACGCTCACCTCTGAACCAACACAAGTTCCGTCAGACATCAAGGACAGAGTACCATTAATTGAGGAAAGACGAATACCTGAAATCACTTCAAGCGAAACAGCGGCAGCTGTAATAGATTGGGACAATATCGTTCACAAAACTGTAAGGACAAGTGACAATAGAACCATTGGAAATGTGGCTGCCATAACAGATGGCCACATAGTGATTACATCAGCAGGTACACGTGATGAGTTCAGGATACCAAAGAAGCATATACAAGGATATAATGGAGCAGAAGCGTTACTAGATTTATCTATGACGGATGCAGGTAGATATGAGATCTAAGCATAGAAAATAGAAGAGATAAATACAATATCTATCTGCTATCGCACGTGTTGTAAGAGATTTGATCTAAAGCTAGCTAGACGTATGTAGCAAGATATGTGACATCTCAACTTTTAGCATACAGGTAATCCATCGAGTCTCGGACAAATCTAACCAAAAACAAGACATGACTCACGAATACCATTTTCTTGATTATAACATAACTTATGCCTTCGCAATAACTAAGGAAAAGTCAATAACCCTTCTATTATTATTATTATTATTATAAGTTCCCGTTGTAGGGATAATGCTATGGATTTTCGGTAGCATGTTCCTGATAACGACGAAAACAAAAATACATAGAGAGATCAAGGAAAAAGGCATGAGTATTTGAGTAATACTGGATTTAAGCAGTACTATGCCTCTACGACTTGGCTCTATCAATATTACGAAGCGCTTCTAAATATTTATCGAGGAAAACTTTGCTATTTCCTTGAGAGGCCAAGTAAGCAGCACTTGCTATGATTTGGCTAGCTACATCGGGAGAATAATGTTTATTCAGTAATATTTTGAACTCAGGAAGTTTTAGCATTATGTCCGTCATCTTTTCCATATCTGGAGGGGCTTGAACATTATCAACTGATTTGTGAGACGTCTGTATGTGTGAAGGAGCGGCACCAGATTGAGTATAGACTGTCGCCTTAATGTGATTTGATTTTGTATGTTGCTGCTGATAAATAGAATCAGATACATTCTTTTTCCGCCTAAATAATGAAGGGTCACTTTGTGAAAATGTACCATTTAACCTTCCGATAATATAGTCGTATGGTCTAACAAGCAAGCCTGCTCCTGAGTGTAGGTTATTATTGTGTCTCTTTGCCGTACTCTTTCTTGTAAGGCCTTGGCCGCATATTGAGCATATCCAATTATGTTTACCCAGCGTCATTTGTATATTATCTGGAAATTCATCCTTTTAAGGTTAGTGTTAATGTGCTACACTGTGTTTCGCAGTGTAGAAGTACATACTTTCTTATAATCATTATGTATGATAGATATAATACATTCTTTTTGAATATCAATTTCATAGCCTTCAGAACGATCCCAACAATTAGACAAGTATTTTACAAGGTCATAAGGTGTGTTTGTTGTCACACAAAGTGACATACAAATGTACAGCCATAACTTTATGCATGAAAAGCAATCAAACTTTTAGCAATTTCATATAGTTCAAAGCTTAGCTACTGTCACCAAATATTTTCAATGTACTCTCTCCTTGCGCTGTGAGCATGACATTACTCTGTCTACCTTTGTATTCTTCTACTTCTACCAAAGGGCTGGAGGAATCGCCAGCAATACTGATAGGACAATAGTCCTTTCAGCCTGCTATGTTTGGCTGCAGTTGATGACCTTTTACCAACAAGTCCGACTTCCTCAAGATCTTCTAAAAGTCTTCATTTTCTTTTCTTTAATCCTGTTTAATAACTCAAGAATTAGAAGAGATTCTGGTTTTGACATGTTAATAGAGTATAATGGGAGCTCAATAATAGAGTAAAACATTTTCGTCGGGAGGAATATCCTTATGATTTGTCATTACTGTGTTACATACAAACGCAGTTGTAAACAAACAACATTTTCTATGCTGGAGAATGTGTTAGAAGATTTGCAACTTCTCTGAAGATAATAATTTTTACGTTAATACAGGTTTGTCTATTGTGGGAATATATTCTGAAATTTCATTTAAGATTATTATTTTTAAACAGTATCCGATGCACTGGATGAATTCATAGTGTCAGTAGAAATTGGCATTATGTTTTTCATATAATATTGTACTGTCACTTCTTATTACCTTGTTAGTAGGTATTTCTTACATGAATAGAAACCTTCGACTTGGGTCCATAGCAGCCCTCGTCCTAGCACTTGTCACCACTCTCACTTATGAAAAAGTCCATCCACAGTCTGTATCACAGAAGGTTTTTACCGTTAGTATAGCCTCCGGTTCAGGTAGTAAAGCAGGAGCTGTATCCATCCCATTTAGTCCTAATACACTCTTTATTCATAAAGGAGATATTGTTTCTTGGAGCAATCAAGATACAGTGAACCATACAGTTGTAGCGTTGAGCTTTAATTCTGGCATAATCTGGCCACAAGGATCAGCACACGGTTCGCCAACATACAGTCACACATTTGATAAAGAGGGTACATTCATCTATGTTGACAGGTTACATCCATATATGGGTGGGGTTATTTATGTGGACGTACCTACATCTCAAAGAGAATTGGTTTCTACTACCGGTTCATTTGTCAAAGTAAATGTAGAAATGCCACAAAATGCTGCCTATGAAAATAATTATGGACCTTTCTTTATCCCTGCTAATACTCAGGTTACGTCAGGTACTATTGTAACTTGGACTAACAAGGACTATGTGGCGCATACTGCTACTTCGGGAGACGGATTCTCATTTGATACAAAGACAATACTTCCATCGCAGTCTGTATCTTTGACTTTTAAAAATAAGGGAATATTTCCTTATTTTTGTAAGATTCACCCCTGGATGATAGGAAGTGTCACGGTATCATAATTTAAAAAACAGATGTGTGTACTAAGAGCTCAACTGACAACAATATCCGAGACGTTATAGAGTAGAAGTGAAATAAAACGTATTAAAGATTGTATGGCAGAAGAAAGCTTTGACATTATATACTTGTTACAAATCACACTTCTTTATTGGTAATAGCTGTAGTATTAAGAATAACTCATACCTTGCATAGCTAAAGCAACAACACCAGTGTCATCGTCTCACTCTTGTCATCTATACTGCCCTGTCACTGGAGTAGTGGTAATAGTATTATCACCGGAGGCATTGTTGTTGGCATTTATCGTTGTCTTTTGATTTATAAATAATTTCTCTCTATACTTCTTTGGTCTTGGTCTTGTCCTCAAAGAAGTGTGGCAACAAGGACATCTTGAGCTAGACCATTTAATGAATATCTGACACTCTTGGCAACGCTTCTGTCCTATCTCATAACGCCCTTGCTCAGAATAATATTGACTATTTGGGGCATGTGATCTTGTAGCTCTAAATCTAAAGCAAATATCTCTGCATGTCATTTTAGTATCACCGTATTATTGTTATATTATTTTATGCTATTGGATGGCATCTGGGAAGATACTGTCGATGCGGCAGCTGCTGTTGTTGTTGTTGTTGTACGAGTGACCTTCCAAATCACACCTGTATACTCAAATCCCCAAGGCACTCCGAATGTGAATCCCAAAGGCGCTCCTGCTGGGCTAGAATTTCTTACCTCGTTCAATCCTATACTTGCTATATACAGGGAATTGCCGTCTGGACTAAATTTCAAGCCAGTTGGCCTGAAGCTGCCGTCAGCAGTATTTAGCGAAATAAAGTTCCTCTCGCTAAAAGTCGACGGATCAAATATTGCAACTCTTTGTCCTATTATTCGTCCCATCACCGAACCTATATTCATGCCAAACCTTGAGTTAGCTGTTAAGTGAGTTTGTGGTGCAAGTGTTCCATATTCGCCTATAAAAGCCATGTTCTTAGGACCAAATTTACTGCTATTTGTAAATGTTACATGTGTTAAAGCAGAACCAACATCAACTACCAGAGCTGGTTTTTCTACAGGTGGATGATTTTTTATCAAGAATGAATTTGATTGGTTGCTAATTGGGGATTGGAATTGAGGATCTGTCACAGGTTGACCATATGCAAAAAAGTCAGGCCATCCATAGAATTTACCCCAATTCTTGGGATTAGAAACGTCCAAGACATAGATTCTGTCTCCGTCATTAGCTATTGGTCTTGTTCCTCTTTCATCAACACCGTTCATTACTGTAATCAGTTTACGGTCAGGGGCTATTCCTGTGCCATAGAGATGTCTGAAGCCCCACCCAACCAGCCTTACATCAGTTCCATCTGCCTTTGCACTTAATAAACAACCATTACATTTTATATCGCCTTTAATTATTTGACCTTGCTTTGTAGGTGTTCCAAAGGGAACATATGCACCAGTAGTCGCACTATCGTTTGGTTGTGATGAAAAGAAGAAGTTTCTTGTTTTAAAATTATCTCCGCTCAATGTTATATCTTTGCCTGGAATATCATGGAACTTGGGCATTTGCTTGGCCCAAGGATTATCAATTCCGACTATGCCGCTGTTGGTTGCAGTTCCAACGTCAAAGTACATCCTGCCATCTAGACCAAATGCTACCTCGTCAACATAATGGTCTCCTAGTCCAGGAAGCGCCACTATAATATTCTTTACAAGGCCTTTTGTATCGATAGTGGAAACTCTTCCTCCATTTGCTACATACAATAATCCATTATGAAAAGTAATACCTGTAAGCGGCCTATCGAGTCCTCTGTCTACAAAAACAGACACATTTCCATTTTGGTGATCTACTTTCAAAATTATCGGCTGAGTATATAGTTCACCGTAATTAAGCCCCACCTCTCCCACATACATATTTCCTTTATCATCAAAGGCTACGCTTCCTGGCTGATTTAGATTCCATAGCACAGGCTCAATCTTATATCCTGGTAGCAGCCTTAAATGATCACTCGTAGGAAGAGGACCAGAATTGGCAGTTACCGTGAGCTCTGGCGATAAACGTAACTTGCTTGGCGGCGGTTCTGAGACAGTAGACGCTACCTGCTTCGTAACTTTCCATATGACTCCAGTACTTGGATACATCCATATCATAGGCATCGGTAATGGTTCACCACTTGGTAACGTTCTTCTAAATTCGCTTTTTCCAAGACTTACAATATAAAGTGCATTTCCGTCAGGACTAAATGACAAACCTACTGGTCTGAAGCTTGGATCAGGTTTTTTAAGAGATATAAAATCACTAAGGTTTCCGGTAGTGGTATCAAGCTTTATAATTTTTTGACCTATTATAGTCTTGTTGTTGTTTTCTGATATATACTCTTTGACTTTTTGCTGAAATTCATGAGTAAACGGAGCATGGGTACCATATTCTCCTATAAATGCCATTCCACCAAAACCAAAGCTGCTATTTGGATGAGATAATGCGGCTTCTGTCAATTTGACAGCATAACCAGCATCAGCAAACAATTTCGGTACTGGTGGAGAAGGATGGTTTTGCATTACAAATTGTAGTGGTTTATTTCCTCCTCTTGGTGATCTAAACTGCGGATCAGTTACTGGTTTTAGTTCTTTATTTTTACCTCCAAAAAAGTCAGGCCAACCATACCATTTACCTAGGTTGCCTGGGTTAGAAACATCTATACTCCATATTTTGTCTTCATCTCCTTTTATAGGTCTGCTGCCTCTCTCCTCAGCACCTGGATCAGTCACTATGAGATGTTTTCCAGACTGGTCAAATGTTAAACCAGTAAATGCATCTAATCTCATACCCCATGCAACAAGCTTCAAATCAGTTCCATCGGGCTTTGCGCTTAAAATGCAAGCAGAACATCTGATATCTCCTTTGATCACTTGACCTTTGTGGGTACTATTTCCAAATGCCATAAATGCCCCTGTAGTGACATTGCCAGTAACGTTACCACTGACGGCCCCAGTACCTTTACCACTACTTGTACTACCAGGTTTATTTGTTTTTGTAGTAGATATCTTGGCTATGAAATCCTTTACCACATGTACATCTTTGGGACCATCTGCAAGCAAGTTTGGTGTATCAAAATTCTGGCCTGCTACGGTAATGTTCTTGGCTGGTATATCATGTACAAATGGAAAGCTTGCCAGCCAACCCAAGTTTGGCGAATAACTATCTTCTCCAACAACACCACTATTTGTTGCGCTTCCTTGAGCAAAGTATAATCTACCATCCGCTCCAAAAGCTATTTGATTTGTAGGATGATCTCCCCCAGCCGGCAAACCGGTAATAATATCTTTTGTAGCACCATTTACAGGATTAACTGTTGAGATCTTTGCTTTATTGGCGACATATAGTTCTCCCTGATGGTATACAATATTTGTTATAGGTCCTACAAGAATTCTATCGGTTAAAAGTGACACTGTTCCATTTGTGTCTATTTTTAAAATCCGGGGAGTTGGTTGTAATCCACCAAATCCCATTCCAGCTTCGGCGACAAACGTATTTCCTTTGCCGTCAAACGCTATACTGCTAGGTAATGTTAGGTTCCATAGTACTGGCTTTATTATATAGCCTTTGGCAATGTTGAAGATACCAGTATCAGGAGCTTTACCAGAATTTATAGTCGAAGCAGCAAGCTCTGGAGGAATTGCTGTATTTTGCTGCGCTTGCTGTCCTGCTGTAAGTCCGTAAACGGGTCTTGATATAATGTAAGAATTCATAATAGTAAAGATAGATGTAACTAGAATGACTATTGTAGTAATGGTTACAAAAGCTTTTGCCATTTTCCTTTGGTACTGATATGTATAAATAGGGTAGCGATAGGTATGGGACACGCAGGATAACAGGCCTTCCTATAATATTAACCGAGGACACATTTAATTCTCTACAAGAGTACCATAAAATAATAATTTAGCATTTTAACTACCATTAAATTAAATGTTTATAACTGCTATCTGACTGTTGCCGACTCAAATAAAGTCCCTAACATCACATAAGGGTTTGAATCTGTTTGTTGTTATAACAACAAACTAGAATCTTTATATAAAATACTCTTGACGCTATCTTCATGAGTGGCAACAAAAGAGATGTGTTTGTATTCTTAAGGTTAAGTGGCATAATAGGATTCTTGGCGTTTACTTTATTTGTCGCATCATCTGACCTTCATGTCCAATTCTTGGCTCACGCACAGGTAGCAAAAAATACTACGATATTACCAACAGCAGGAAGTAATGCTACTAACACCACAAGTCTAGCTAAGGGAAATGTAACAACTGCAGCCGGACCAAACAGTCACAAATATGAAGGTGGATCCACCGCTGGTGTGGGTGGAGAATAAAATGAATCAATTTTTAAGTATCTTCTAGACTATAATATTACTATTTTTTCAGAAAATTATTTCAATTAATCCTAAAAGTGCTGCAAGGCAAATGGACACGACTATATTTATTTTGACAACTTGTTTTGCTTTTTTCCTAGAAAGCAAAGTTAGAAAAGCACCAGCTGCAATATCCAGAGATCCTACTCCAAGAAGCACTTGACAACAAATAAATAAATAAGTACTACAGACAGATCGCAAAAAAGTAATGGTAACACTTCAAGCTGTGGAAATTAAACTCAAACAAAGTGATATAACTGTAAATAATAATAACCAACATTAACAATAATGTCAGAGGTCATCCCAATTTACTTTAAGATTAAAAGAATAAATAGCTACGAATGGAATATCGACACCTCCATTTATCACAGGAAAGATGGCCACCATTGATTTAAAAAATAGCAGTATTAAGTAGAACAGATAATAGAAGAATAGAATACACCTGTGACATTGTACTATAATTAGATGGATGCCGTCTTTACGTCATATTCTATATCATGTTATCAATGCATTTGACTGATACAAGTTGTATTTAAGAAAGGCAACAAGAAAATGGGTATTAACCTACCTTGATAATTTCTCGTCTATATTTCTTTGTTCTCGGTTTTGTCCTCAGCGATGTATGACAACAATGAAATTAGAGCAAGGCCAGCTCTTGCTAAGAATTAAAGGAACACTTCCAGATATTAAGACATTAGGAAATGAGGAAAAGTCAGAAAGAGCAGCAGAAGCAGAAAAGAACAACAATGGATAAATACAAACACTTCTTGTTCTTTTCGAGTATTACATAAATAATTTAGATAAACTTAATGGTTAGATATAACTGATATATCTGAATTTAGAATTT
Organism: Nitrososphaeraceae archaeon; assembly: GCA_019246625.1. Lineage (GTDB taxonomy): Archaea > Thermoproteota > Nitrososphaeria > Nitrososphaerales > Nitrososphaeraceae > Nitrososphaera_A. The sequence continues at coordinate 1,177 of JAFAQB010000132.1, read as the reverse complement.
TTTATAATTTCTACAATGATGCACACAAGGTTTATTTTTGTCATCTTCTCATAATTACTATGGGATATGATCCTGAATTCAACCCTGAGCCAGATGATACATCTATCTTCTCTAGACTATCGGGTAAGGAATTTGGAATCATAGTTATTATTGCAATAATAGGAGGTTTTTTAGCAGTTCAAGCTATGTTTGGCTTTCCTATTAAAGATATAATCAGAAGGGAAATAACTGAAGAAAATAAAGTAGTTCTCAAGGACCAGCAAGGAACCTGTGTTGTTATGGGTTCAGATCAGCATCCACGTGGTATTCCAAATTGTCAATACAAAATAGGAGATACATTAATTGTAACCTATAAACAAGGAACTGCTCCCATTGAAAAATATCATTTGATTCGTTAAGCATAAGAAATTAGGGCTCTAAGCGAATTTCATACTATGGTCTAGTGAGAGTGTCAAATGGATTCATTGATTGATATTATGAAGCTTAGAGCCAATTATAAAATAATATATATATCAAATACAACACTGAATTTTACTTTCAAGCACGAAGATCAGATTTATGATGATAATAGCAACTATAATCAGCACATAATGCAACGGACAAGCGGGCGCTTAAACGCTTATCATAGTTTCTATTAAAATAACAAGTGCTATGTCAACATCTGAATTTGAAGATGAAGAGTATTTGGTTAATTCAGCTTCGGAGACAACCAATACAAAAGGAAGCATTTATCGCCCTATGTATGAAAGTGGAGCAAGGCCAGAAGAGTTCTTGCGGCTTTTGAATTCTGATATAAGAATAGACTCAAAAGGTGCTGTCCTTATCTTGAGAGGAAGGACAGGAGAAAGAAGAGTAAGAATTATAGCTTTTGCCAAATTACTGCAGCAGTGGCTTAATGTACATCCGCTAAGACATCTTAGTTCATATCCAATATGGATAAGCGAGGCTACAAACTTCTACCAAACATTTTCCTGCATCAGTGATTTTAGATATCTATTGTAGCCTTATGAAGTATATTAGAGAGGCGCCAGTAGATGTTATAATTGTAATTCATTCATTTATCATTGTTATTGTCTTTTTCCTCTCTAAGAACTTCTTCGGCATATTCTTCTCCTTCTTTTATCCTTTGTCTTACTGTGGCAATTGAAAAATCAGCATCCTCAAAAATAAAATGACG
>JAFAQB010000432.1 GCA_019246625.1 Nitrososphaeraceae archaeon | reverse complement strand
TAAAATAATAATGCCGGGCTTCGTAGGAATTTATCATCTCTAACAAATGCTATTGGCTGTTTAGAATTTATTTGTTAAATTATCAAAGTTCCAAACGCTAATCGCTAATACTATAGATCCGTTAGGACATCTCCCAAGGGCCTGTCCTGTTGGTACTCCAACTCATAGTTACACTTGATGGTAAGTATCTATACTATGTTCAAATCAGTAATCTGGAATTCATTGCTCACTTGTGGTGGTATATAGCTTGGACGATGATATCATAGCAATTGTATCTATTGTGATAGTTATTGTATGGATTGTTTATAACAATAAAGGAGAAAAAAGAGCCGGACACCCTCAGCCATAGATAATTAGATAGGCCTGTCCCCTCCCGCTCCAATGCATTAATCATCTGCTACGTCTGCAGTATGATAGGCGTCAAAATTAACTCCGATAGTTGGATCAGCTTTATTCCTTCATTGAAACTGCTGCTTGCATACTGCTTCATATTTAATGAGGGCCGTCATGTTAATCTCTAGCCAAGAATTTTTCTCTAAATGATAAAAAATGCACAAGTGAACAATTAATTAACAATACAAATTCTTTCGAATTAATGAAGAGAGGACAAGACGTACCTTGCACTGTATTTTATGATTGTGCCATTTTAAGTCTAATTATTGCAATAACTCTGCTATTTCTTATAGCTACTACTATTAATGTTATTGACGCTCAACAGCCTTTGCCACCTTTACAAAAAACTCTCCCTATTGTTAAGCCCAGTATCTCTAGAGTTAATACTACAAGTCAAGCAGCAAGCCAAAATGCTGAATCTTTAGTTAGGTCTATGATGGATCCGAGTTCTCTAATGTCAACAGTGATAAATGAAACCGGTGTTCCCAAAACAAACGCATCCAGTAGCAATAATGGCAGCAGCAAAGCACAATCAGGATCAATGGCTACCAGTACTACTATGCAAAATACCATTGTAACAAATGTTGATACCTTGTTGTTAGCCCACCAGATAATTCCTCCCAAGGACTTTATACCCCTATATGATACTTCCCCCTACAAGATAATTAACGGACATTTAGATGCAAAAATCCCATGTGATGCAAATTATGCACCTTCATTACAGATACTTGTAGGGCATTTGCCATCCCTCAAACCAGTTCAATTACAGCTCGTTAAAGAATATTCGCAACCCGGAAACATATGCATGTACCATGCGAATATTGGATCGACAATAACTGCACCGCCTGACGGCGGTAAAAGCCTAGATAAAGTAGGAGCAGGACAACAACAAGCCAACACAACGTCAACGAATACTGCATTGGTGCTGCGAAACCCATCAGACTATAGAGTAGTACTACCAAATACTAGTGCAGTCGTGATAGGTGTTAATAAGATCATGCCAACAATTATGACAGAGAATAGTAACAGTAGTCAATCTGCTTTGCCATCACATCAGATGACATTAACTGGTGACAACACAACAAATCACGTCCAGGAAAGCAATGGACAAATCAGCAGCATACTCAATAGCATGACTGGTTTAAACAAGCAAACAGCAAAATAGCTCAAATGTTTGGATGCTTGCTAATCAAAAATTGAAAGATTAAAGATCAGGCATCGCCGGGCCCAATATCTTGAAATTTTTGGGAGCCATCTTTATATAGATCCGAATAGTATGGGAATGCCTTCATTTTAAGGGAGACAGACAACATCATATCTGCATTTGTATATATGTAGCTTGTGTCTATGCACTACACTATCAACCTTAGATTTATGGCATCAGCTAATGTTGGACATCCAATGTCTTTTACATAATTCATTTCAACTAATTGTTAAGTTATTGTGGCAGCAGAATAACTAAACTCTTGAACTTTACCAGAACCAATTCTCGATAAATAGATGAATTTTATTAATTTTGATTTGATCTTAAGGTATTGGGTTATTGGAGGAGAAGAAGATAGATGAATATTTTAATAAGATATTTTTTAGTAATGAGCAATCGCGCCCTTTTTATTGCTGTTTTCGTATAATATACGAAAAAGAAACGACAATGAAAAATCGTAGTAGAACTGAAATAATTGCTTCCATTCTTCAAGTTATCAGTAAGCGAGGCTCTACAAGGACTAAAATAATGTACGGAGCTTTTCTGTCTTATACTCAGTTAAATGATTATTTATCATTCATGGACCAACTGGGTTTGATAAAATATGATAAAGATGACGGCCATGCTTCTTCTAATTACATTGTAATCACAGAGAAAGGAATCCACTTCTTAAGTATCCACGATCGGATCAATCAGATGATTACTACCATGCAAGTTAGATAAATAAAACCATCATTCTACATATTTATACAACATCCAAGTCAAGTTTCATCATAATTTGTAAATGTCCTGTTGGACATAGTTGAATGCAACTCTCTTGTGTCCAATTTGAGTGTGGTGACACTTATTGTATACGGATGCTTTGCCTCTTTTTACATTCAAGTACCTCTTTACTATCAAGCAGAGTAGTTAGATTAAATAGTCGGGCCGCTAATACTAGATTGTATCTTTGAGCACAGTCGATAACAGCCTATCGTTGAGTCGATGGGAAATCCAAGTATTGAGATGTGTAAGGAGAAAGGCGATGACGGAAACGAAAATAGCCAAAGAAGTGTCACTTAATAGTTCTGTCGTTTCGCAAGCAATCACCAATCTGATGTTGTTGGGTTTTGTGGAGCGATTTAGGAGGCGAAAAATGCATTTTTCCTCCAGAGAATACTTTATTGCCTCCATTGAAGGACTGGAAGCATTAGAAGCAATAAAGCGCAGAAGCAATAGTAATTTCTGGGCTTATGTATCGTCAACATTGAAAGATAGCAGCGAAAGAATGCTTTTTGATTTATCTGAAAAATCACCTGCCTTCAGATTAACGTTAGGTGCAGTTAGATCTACATATAGAATAGCCAAATTTATTTTAAAATAAAAGATATATTTCTAGCATAGTAGCAAACGTAGTTCTGTTGCGGAGCGGGAAAAATGCCTAACGCGACAGTAAAACTCATGGGTTCTATTGCCAAGTATTCAGTAGGAGTTCAGATCCTGCGCTTACTATTTGAATAAGGTCCATTGAGATAATTTTTTGATATTAATTATAGTAATCCTCACTTCAAGATAGATCGTTCGCGATTGGATCTTGAAATATGGAGAGACTATAAAGATTCAAATGAATTTATCTTAGGAATGTTGGCCCCATCGGCTCCAAGACGGCTAAGAATAAAGTTATGACGTGAGTGTTCGTCATAGCAATAACGTCTTGGGAGATGTGACAAATTCTACAAAAGTTTTAATGTTTCAAATAGAGAGTAAATAAAATTGAATAAATTTCTAAAAAATGAATTTATATATGCTTTACATGCTAGTACAATCTTGACGAGAAGGACTCCTCGACTTTACCAAGGTTCAAAAGAGGATATAAAATTTAAATGGTTTTGACATTTCTTTTGCAGCAACGAATCGCCATTGATATTTGCATTAGTATGCTCAATTGTTTGCTTCCTGATTTAATATATTATTCAGATATTAGGGCGTCATAGTATCTTGCCACTCATATGCCCTGTACAAGAAGATCAATCTCCTATCTCGGGGGTTATTGATCAGGACAGTCCAGGGAAATAATCAAAAACTATTAATGTTTAAATTGTATTTGTGCTATTTGTATACCGTCAAGATGAAGACTAGAACCACAGATCAAACAATCAAATCAATTTTAAACTCTGCAATTAATGGGGTAACAAAAACTAATATGATGTATAACGCTTTTATATCCTTCGACCAGTTAAATGAATTTATTTGTCTTTTGGTCGAAAAAGGCCTTATCGAATACATGGAAGGAACGGGACTGTATAGAACAACGGAGAAGGGAATAGGTTTTCTAGAGCAAGAAGATTCTGCACAAACTATGCGATTTAATAAAGTTCTAGTAATTGGACTTGGTCAACTAGGGCTACCTGTAGCAAAATACGTAATGGAAAAAGGATTTGATACGTATGGTTATGATATCAGTTCCATAGCAATGGAGCGTGCAGAAAAAACAGCAGGAATAAAGTTAGCCAATGATTTTAGTGATTTTGATGTTTACATTCTATGCGTGTCTACCCACAAACCT
>JAFAQB010000071.1 GCA_019246625.1 Nitrososphaeraceae archaeon | reverse complement strand
ATAATAATCCGTGATCACAATATAGATCACCGTATCTATGTAATTATATATGGCAAACCGCTATATCCTGGGGGTTCGAATGGTAATGTTAGCAACAACAAGATGTATTCAGCTAATTCTTCTGATAATGAGTTGTACAATAAAGAATATTTCTAACAGCTTAGAATATTGCCACGCAAGAAAGCAGAAAATTAACTGATCACAGGTCCTCCTTTTTAGAACAATCTGCATCATCAAATTTTGCTTCATTATTTTATAGAATTACTCATCGGACATGTTTCTTTTACTCCCGAGCTATTGTTCCACATCATTTCCAGCTAAATACCTATGCTTAGGATTCTCATTTCTACGCAAAAAAGTATATTTCATTACCTGGTTATAGTAGTGACACTATCATATATTACGTAAAAAACCAAAGGCAAATATTAAATCAATACATTTGGTTTAAATCACGTAATGTAACGTATATTAATTATTTTATCTATATTTGATCACATAGATCTATATCCAACCATGTAATAACCTTATTTCATACTGAATAGATTTTTCTTTTATTGTTCGCTTTATAGCTGTAAATGTATCTTAGTATTCATGCTCTTGAGATTGCGGATGGTCTAAAGGATGCATTGCTACAGGCAGATTTTACTATCCAATCGATACTCAAACATGGGCCAGCTGAAATTGCTTCTATAATGGGAATTGAGTCATACGTTGCGGAGATCATCTTTAACGCTGCCAAAAAAGCTGTTAGATCTAATGGTTCTGCTCAAAATTGTTATTATCATAATAACAATACCAAATCGTTTGAGTTGATAGATAAACTACGAACTTAAGTCTTGTTATTGTTATATATATGAAATTGAATTGATAGGCTCTGTAGCGTCTAATGACCAGCTAATATATACACACAAAATTGCAGAGCATTGGGATGTTGTAGAATATCTGGAAATGCTACAAGCTTTAGGTGCTATAAAATTTAATACTCCTCCACCGCCACCAAATGGATAGAGATATCCAATTTTTATTCTTGTATTATTATTTCTTTTTGAATCACAGCCCTGGTAATCATGATAAGGTCTTCTGTTGGAGATGAGGAAATTGTAAAATGCCTAATAGGTCCTTTTGGGTCATTGTAAACTCCACCTATATCGAAGAACGTATATTGTCCTGCAGTATAGGTTAAGAAGGACCCTTGTCTATCAGTCTCTATTCCTTCCTGTCGTTTCTGTTTTTCTTTTTTGCTAAATCTAAATGACATTACATCAGTAGCTTCAAATTTTTGCTTTTCTAATAGTGAAAGCTCATATTCAGAAGAAGGTCTGGAAGCTGGCTTTTCCTGTTGTTGTAATTGTTGTGGTTGCTCCTTTTTAGTACCGTTGGGGTGTTTCTTAACTAGTATGCTATTGCCATCTAGTTTTATTTCATAAGTTGGCTTATAGGTACTCGCTTGCAGGAGGACTTGTGACCTCACCAGTTCTCACATCAAATTTAGATTGATGCCAAGGACATTCTACTTCATAGCCCTCCAATACACCCTCAGCTAGAGGACCACCTTCATGTGTACATACATTGCCGATTGCATAATATTCTCCATCGACATTTGCAACACAACACATCTTCCCTGTCAATTTGAACTTCTTTCATTTGCGAGGGTTGAAGTCTTTTGTTTCAGCAACCTTAACAAATTCCTTATTTTGATCATTCAGTGTGTAAATACATCACTTACAACAATTTAGAATCTAAACTCTATATACATTTGGCTTTATGGTAAGAAGAAGAAGATGATGGTAATGATGTCATGGTAGTAGTACTTGCCGAGAGAAATTATTTGGAAATTGTCTTACTATTGCATCTGCCGGCGAGTCTTAGATTATCATTGTCTGCTATTACTACTACTGATGCTGCCCACATCCCTACTGGGAGAATACATTCAAATAATTAGTCCAATTATCTATGGAGGCGCACTAATTGTATTATCATCCCAAATTAATGATTACTGTAAAACTAAATCTGCGAGTCTTACAGCATATTGGTTTTCTATAACATGTAACCAATATCAGACGACTTTGTAGGGTATGAAAATATCGCATCTTTAAGATCTGTAATATTTAGTCCTAATCTAATAGCTAGTGCGAAAATATTGATAATTTCTTCAGCATGTGTGCCCAGTAGGTGAGCACCCAAGACGCGGCCGCTATTAGAATCATAATCATCATCACTACTAGCTATAGTAGCATTCTCTTGTCTTTCTTCTACCAATACTTTGAATCCCGAGTAACTTTCCCCTATTCTACGAGATGTGTACCAACCTGAAGTATTCTTTTGAAAATTTGTTCTGAAATGTAATCCCTGTTCTTTGGCTACACTTTCTTGTAATCCTACTGAAGCAAGTGGTGGTATGGTAAAGACAACGCTTGGCACTCCAGTATAGTTAGGCTTTACATGGTTTCCATTAAGCAAATTAGAGGCAACAATTTTGCCGTCATAAATAGCCACAGGAGTCAATTGTGAGCCTCCACTCCCTACTACTACATCTCCAGCAGCATAGACAGCAGGATTTGAAACACTCTGCAGATATTTGTTAACTTTTATACCTCTTTTCTTATCATATTCTATTCCTGCAGCTTCTAAATCAAGCGTCTCTACGTCAGGCACTCTACCTGCACCGTGTACTACCATGTCTGTCTCAATTATCTGCTCCTCTTTGCTATTGCCATCTTCTTCTGTAATTGACAAAGCATTTACAGTAAGGCCATTACCAGAAGATCTAACTATTCCTTTAACTTCTGTTTGCAGCCGTACATCTACACCTAGCTCGCGAGTACTGTGTATCAACTGACATACAAGATCTGGATCAAATTGACCAAGAGGTTTGTTACTTCTATGTAAAATAGTTATTTTCTTTGCACTAGCTCTGGCAGCAATATGTGCAAATTCAAATGAGATGTATCCACCTCCAATAAACACAATCCTCTCAGGCAAATTTTCTAATTCCAGGAATTGATCGCTTATGGTGACATGCTCTTCGCCAGGGATATTCAGTTTAGCAGGCTTTGCTCCTGTTGCTACAAGTATATGCTTTCCATTAAGCACATGATCTGTAACTTCGTTTTTTCCTGTTACTTTGATAGTCGTCACATCAGTAAAGCGTGCATGACCGTGGAATGTGTCTATTCCAGCATTTGAGAACTGGTCTTCTCTTGCTTTTGGAACTGGTTCCGTGAAGGATCGCTTAAAGCGCATTAATTCTGGCCATTTGATGTGAATATCTTTAGTATTGTTAATGCCTTTATCGCCCATTCTATGGTTCCAATCAATTACCTCTGCTGCACCGACCAATACCTTCTTTGGATCACATCCACGAAGATTACATGTCCCACCAAATGGACGTGAATCTATAATCGCGATTTTCCAACCAGCAGAACGACATTCCCAGGCTACTGTTGATGCTGCTACACCTGTCCCAATCACAACTAAATCATAAACGCTATCTGTTTTACTCGTGGACAAACACTAAATTAATCTGACTATCAGAAATAAGCTTTCTCCTTAACAAAGAGGATGTATTGCTCATTGTAAAATGGTCATTAATTTGGGAAGGATGAGTGTATAGCAAAGGAATGAAAAAATAGCAGAATCGCTGGAGTATAGATAGAGAATCACATTCTTGTACTTGATACGAAGCCGGCTTGACACAAACAGAAGTGCAGCAGCAATAACTAAGGATATATCAATGGCATCAAACCCTATTAGTTAGTCAGATAACAGTTTCAGTGGTAAACCATCAAATACATGCCAAGTTTCTATGATTTTTCCATTTTGAATTCGGCATATACTTACGCCTCTATAGCTAATTATTTTATCAGTTTGTTTAGTGTCAGAGTAAATTGCCTTTGGTGTCAATCTTCCCTTCCAATATGCACCGACTAGATCCAGGTAAGCTTCTGAAGCAATCATTGCCTCTACCACATAATTCAAGTCCTCTAGTTTATCTAATGAATACTTAAGGTCACGCTTTGCTCCTGCTACTCCTATTCCAGGAGATCCCATGTAAGCAGATTGACCATGGTCTACGTATTCCGGGGCTAGTATTTCATCAAATATTGCTTCATTTTTATCCATGTTTCTATAAGGTCTAAAGCTGATTTCATTGTATATTCTTTTTTTAGAAGCAATATGCTGTCTTTGTATTTTTAGCAACATTTTCTGCTACAGAAATAATTTGTTGCTCTGACAAGTAACTTATTAAGTTTGTAATAAGACGTCTTCTAACAGCTATAAAACCAGCTTTAGATGCGTTAGCATACCAGTTTAAGTGTTCTTTTACTATTTGATTTAACAAAGTGTTAGTAATGATATCTTTTTGCTTTGCTTCCTTCCATAAATTCTTCATAGTTTCAGAATCAAGTCTAAAGGTAGCACTTTCACTTTTGCTAGCTTTTGTTGCTGGCTTTGTTTGCAACCCGTCACCCCAGCACGCAAATGGACAATTTTCTCATCACACATTCAAAAACATGATTATTTAAGCATTCGCAATTCATATTCTTAGAAATAATATTGAACTTTAATATTTTCTGATTTGGTATAAATCCAAATGAGGTTTGTCAAAAAAACGAAAAGTTGAGACAGCTTCATGCATTTCATGTTTTTTGATTTTAGCCTTGATGGTCCCCGCTATCATTAAAAAAAGTTATTCATTGTTGGGCCAAAAGTTAATTATGATAATGGTCAACTGAGTCTATAGTTGGCTGATTTACACTCTCTTTCTTTATTACTTCCAATACTTTTTGCCAGACATGTTTCTCAAACTCATAAGCCATTATACCACCAACAGCTACACCTGCAGCAAGCCCGACAGGTCCTCCGACTACAAGACCTACTGCTCCTGGCCATAAAAGACTACCAAACATGCTCCAGAAGCAACTTCTACTGCATAATCATCTGGATTTCCTGTTATAGACATATGAATTTCACGTAAAGAACCGACCCACACCTTTGGAGATTTATTGACTGCTACAATACTTCTTAAAGGAATAGCATTCATTGTACCTTTATATTCTGAAACTATTTGTAGCTCTTTTTGGTCTTGTAGC
>JAFAQB010000460.1 GCA_019246625.1 Nitrososphaeraceae archaeon | reverse complement strand
CTTTTGGATGCATACTCTTGGTCGACAGTATCCTTTGAAACAACTGTGTAGAAGTATGCCTGTTTATTTGGTTTCTTCGGTCTCAGGATCCTTCCAAGTCGCTGGGCCTCTTCTTGTCTTGAACCAAAGGTACCGGAAACCTGTATAGCAACATTTGCATCTGGAAGGTCTATTGCATAATTTGCTACCTTAGACACTACCAGAAGCTTGATTTCAGATCTTCTAAACAACGAGTAAAGTCTTTCTCTCTCAGAATTCCGTGTCTTCCCAGTGATAATAGGAGCATTCGTGAATGAAGATATTTGCATCAACTGATCAATGTAATCACCTATTACCAGAATACTATCCTCTCCTCCTTCATGTTCTGAGATAAGCTGTTTAACAAGCTGAAACTTTCTTGGATTCTCTGCAGCTATACGGTACTTGTTCCTCAATGGAGATGTAGCATATTTCATCCTGTAATCATAATCCATTCCAATTCTAATTTCGTAGCACGCAGCTTCTGCAATCCACCCTTGGTCTTCAAGCTCTTTCCAAGGTGAGTCAAACTTCTTTGGCCCAACCAAAGAGAAGACATCATCTTCCATGCCATCTTCTCTCACAAGTGTGGCTGTCAAACCTAGGCGTCGTTTGGCTTGAATCTCTGCGGTTATCCTGAACACAGGTGCTGGAAGTAAGTGAACTTCATCGTATATTATCAATCCCCAATTCTTTTCCCTAAATATTTCAAGATGTGGATATGTCCTTTGATCATCAGAATCAGTGCGGCAGATGCTGTTATTATTTTGTCTTTTCTTATTAGTTCTAGCCTTAGTACTGCTATATGTGAGGCATTGATAAGTGGTTACAGTTATTGGTTTCAATTCTTTCAAGTCTCCTGTGTATTCACCAATCATATTCCTGTCTATGTGTGACTTTTCTACAAGTTCATTTATCCATTGTCTTACGCCTACGGTACTACTACCTATGATGAGTGTTTCCTGACAAACCTTGGATATTATGTCAATTCCAACAATAGTTTTTCCGGCTCCACAGGGCATGACAATCACTCCACTTCCTCCTCTTTCAGAGCCTGATGCATAAAAAGCCTCTGAAGCATGATTCTGATAGTCTCTAAGACAGAATGCAGTGTTGGTAGAGGCCATCTTCTCCCTAAGTCTGATTGGAAGAGGATCTCCTGGAACATATCCTACAAGATCTTCAACAGGATAACCTATTTTTATAAGAGCATTTTTAATCCTTCCTCTATACATGGCATCGACTAGAAGAGTATTAGAACTGAGCTTGCGGAGGATGTATTTGTTGACGCTCTTGTTGTTATATATCTCTGTTATTAGCAGATCATCAGAAGAAGTTAGCAGAAGTAAATTAACCTGTGGATGATGTTGTTGGTCGATGGTGTGGAATGCTGATGCCGAAGAAGAATATCTAATGTTAGTTGATTGATGGTCGTCACCATTACTCTTCTCTTTGTCTGCTATCTTTTCAAGCTTTAACTTTCCATACCTGAAGAACCAGTCTTGTATATCTGCTACGATGTTTTGTGGAAGTTGGTGCTTACTGAATCTCTGGAGAATTTCAAGGACTTTTTCACTTTTTAACCCAGATGCTGCAGCATTCCATGTTGCAAGTGGCGTTATCTTGTACGTATGTATGTACTCTGGTGATTTTACAAGCTCGGCAAATCTAGAAAGCCAGTCCCTGCATTCTGAATAGAATTCATTTTCAACTTCAAGTAATATAGTACCATCTCCTTGGACGATCATTGGTTTCGATCCTATTGTTGCAGCTGTCATCGTGTATTTTCCTAAGTAGGATATATCTATTGTTTGTTCGCTAATATTTTATTTCCGTCTGTCATATTCTTTTTTTATACATTGTTTTTACGACTTGATAAGATATCCTACCTTATCACATCTTGACAAAATTTTGGACCTGCTACCTGGCTTGATCTCTATTGTAGTATTCCCTATTCTAGATATAATCTGCTTTCTAATCGTAGGATCATTCATTAAACTCTCGACTATAATCTCATCTCTGCACTTCAATACTTCTGCTGTTCTGATCTCTACTTCTCCATATCTTTCTCCCCAAACCTTTAATTCATGCTTAACATTCTGCGGGATACTATCAGCCGATCCAGCAGCTCTTGTAAGTAAATAAATGATCTTTTGCCAAGTATAGTTTCCTGTTCTAAAAGCTCTAAGAACGCTTGTCCTGCTGAGTTTGAAGACCAGTACCGATTCATATGTAGTGACACCACCAGTGGAGTCAGTTTTGCTTAGCATATCACAAAACTCCCTTAGATGGAATGCAAGGACTCGTCCATCTGGTGACTGCGACTGTAGAATAACTTCAAAGTTTGATGTTACTGCAACTAAATTATCAGATTTGATATCTGAAGAATCACCTGTTGCAGTATCAATAGAAATAGGCAAGCTTGCCCATCTTCCCAGTGCCACTAACTCTTTCTTTGAATTGTTTGTTTGCAAGATCCCTAAAAGACATAGTGGAAATACTAGCATCATAGAAAGAAACTCTTCTAAGAGTTCATCGTCATTATTTATACCACCTCTTGGTCCATACGCACCTATGCTGTATCCTCCTCTATCTGTGAAGAGTTTTCCACTTGATTCAATACTACATTTACCCAATATAGAATGTGTAAAGTACCAAGTGCCAGGTTTCATCTCATTTTTTATTTGCATGTAAAGTAATTTTCTTGTTGCTATCTCATCAGATTTTAATCTAGGCGTTTTCGTATCAAATTCATATATTTTGGATTTGAATAAGAAAGGATAGTTAGTATTCTTTCCATTTGCCCACCACTCTAGGAAGGCTTCGTTGAGAACCTTGCTTGATGAGAGCATCTCGCTTGCCCTAGACGATATAACTTCAAGTCGTTCTGCTTCTCCTTCTCTTCTGATAGATCTTCTTACAAGTCTTTTGTCATATACAAATGCCATAAGCATCTCATTAAAATCGTTCCAATCAAAGTACTGTGCATCATGAAGCTTTTTGTACACCTGATATCTAGCCACAAGTTGTTTGAATATTGGTAGGAAGATGGCCTTTGGAATGAGTCCAGCCTTAGGAGTCGGTTTAGGATGTTTTGAAGAGATATTGTCAAGGATTGCTTGAATTAGATTCGACAGCTCTGGTGCTTCTAGTGCAGAAGGCCTTGCTTTTCCTACTGCAATCTCATTATCATCTAATGGAACCAGATCTACTTTAAGCGATCTTGTATTGAAGTATCTTCTTGCTTCCTTTGGAATTAAAAGGTAGACTTGACGATCCTCCTTAAATCCCTTCTTGGCGATGTAATTATAATCAATCGATAATGGTTTGGCGAAGACAAATACAGATAATAGAGGAGGGCTTTCTTGCCCGTACGGGTAGTAGTAATTGTGATAGGAATGGAAAGGAAACGGATGTTCCAAGTCGTAATAGTAATTTTCGTCATCCTCCTCCTCATCCTTACCTCGAGAGTGGATAACTTTTTCCTCACTAATCCATCTATTACCATGTAGTCCTTGATTCCTCATAGAGGAAGCTACTGATGACTTCCATCTGTTTAGTCTGGATTCCATTTTCATCCTAGTCAGAACTTCCCGTGCAGACATGTATCCACCAGCAGAAACTATAATTTCACATTTTAAACGATCCCTATTATTCAGTTTATCGACAAGTGTAGGTAAGACTTTAGGAATTTCAATGGATAGAAAGCTCATGAGAGCTTCTTTTCTAATATTGGATTGTATACTTAGATCGGCAAGTTTTGCAAGACTAAGCAGATCGGTCTTACTTTGATCCTTTAAGAAATATTTGTAATTTAATGTTTCAGGATCAACTGTGTTGTCGAGATCATCTTTGAGTATCACTCTATTTGTTTGAGACATCACAGAAGACAGTTTTTATATAATTGAACCTATTAATCAGTCTTTTTTGCTCGCAGCTTTTGCATGGGTAGGGACTTCGAAACGAGAATTCAATGGGCCGGGTCGGATGTGAAACAAATTTGATACAAGATTCAGGCCCAGTTGGCTACTTTAGCTGAACATATTCAGTATATAACCAACTATATGTTATAAATATACTACTATCTAGTTATATTCCATCCAACCTTCGAATTGTCGATGTCGAAGGTGGCAGCGCTATTCACTCTGGCTCATTAGACTTTGTGACAATCCTGTGTTATATGCCAGACTTTACTTTTTGAAATTTCGTTTGAAAACGTAACGCATGTTTGTAACTGAGTATAGCAATTTGTCTTGGGCTCAGCTGAGCTCTGAAGTTAAATCACAGGTTATTTATGCTTTAACAAATTAATGAAGACAGACAAAAAACGATGTCATCTTTGTCAAGCCAAGAAGAAATAACAAACCAAGTACGATGCAGCAATTATGACTAAATAACAAAAATACTTATTTTCAAAGTATCCATATAGAGTCCACATTAGTTCTATGTGGTTGATAATAGCAACTTTATATTATTCGCTGGTTCTGCTTTTGCTATTTAAAAGTCGGAGATATTATAAGAGTATTCAAAACACTTCATAAACAATCGTATACACACAGAGTTGTATGTATAAAGAAAACAGATTCAAACCTCAACTGCTTTGGTATGATAACAAAGCTAGAGACAATATGCTTAGATTTCGCATACTAAGAATTTCAGTTATTGTCCTAGCTTTATTAATGTCTATAATCAATGCAGTGGGACTCGCTGGTAATAATGACATGAAAGAAACCCAGCTATTTACGGCTATTGTAACGGCAGTAATACTTGGTTTAACTTCCCTTCTGCAATTAACAAAATCACAGGAAGATTGGATATTATTCAGGGCCACAGCCGAGAGACTAAAAAGTGAGTATCAATTATTTATGCACAATGCTAAACCGTATTCTGATACTATAAATACTATACCATACCATAGTATTTAGTTTACCTGTATTGCATCAATGATCTTTTTTATTACGTACCCATGCTTTTCGCTATAGAGTCTATCTATATAGTCGTTGTAGCCATTATCTGTATCATGGATATTAAGGAAATAGTGATACTGGATATAATAATCATGCACATGAATAGATAGGCAGAACTACTCAACTAGTGCTGCTTCAATAATATTTTCCTCACTATTACTACCAGACTTTTTATCCTCACTAATAGGTTTAGATAGTGTGTTCAATACCTCGAAAAATTTTCTTTCTGCTTCTCGTAAGGTGCATTTATCAAATATTTTTTCACCGTTATTTTCAGAAAACACAACCTTAGAGCATTCTACTAAGACGTTATAGAATTCTCCGATTAGCTCAGTCTCTTTTTTCACTTCATTTTGATAATGGCATAGCAGGCACCCTTTTGTATTCTTTTTGGCTTCCTCATATTTCCTTATTATATTCTGTGTTATCCCTCCTTCAACTACCATGTAGCATGATAGCAGATCCTTAAGTTGCTCGGGTTGTACAAGACTGATAGGTCTGGAGAAGTGGAGAAAGCCTTTCATAAATGCTTGAGCTGTCAAGCCCTCATGGAAGGCCTTTTCTATCTTCCAAAGTTTTTCTGATAAGTGACGTTTATGGAGCTCCAAGTATATGTATATTGCAAGTATGGTAACGGATAGTAATATAAATAATGTTAATGCATGTTCCCTTATCTGTCTGGTATGTTCTTGCTATCTGCTACAGCTATGCCGCTAACGTTACTGCTATTATTCCCATTATAGATAGAATAGATCTATTGCGTAATTACTAAAGAAAATCTCTTTACGATGGTCATCCTAATCTGTAGGTTTTTAGAATAACATCCTACCA
>JAFAQB010000422.1 GCA_019246625.1 Nitrososphaeraceae archaeon | reverse complement strand
TTAGTCCTATTTTCATATTATTATTCATTATCCATACGATAGCAGAGAAGGCCATAGTAAAATAAATACAGGATATATGCTGTTATCAGACATCATAACTAGTAATATAAAGAGGACAAAACTATGCAAATCATCCTTCAACCAGTTTTATTTCAACTAGGGGAAAGATTTACCTCTACGTTAGTAAAGGTTCTATCAAAAGAGTTTAATTCTTCTGTTAGTAGTGCATCACTAATTACAGAAATACCAGTTCAATTATTTGATAAGCAGAGAAATCAATGGAAATCAAATGAAATATTACAATGGCTTTTGGATAAACGTAGACCAAATAGAGCAACAACAAAAATATTGGCTATATGTGATTTTGATGCATATTCTAATCATCTAAACTTTGTATTTGGAGAAGCATATCTTGATGGCAGCATATCAGCAATTTATCTTTCAAGGCTAAGACAAGAGTTCTATGTATTAAAAGCAGACGAGTACCTATTTTATCAAAGAATAGTCAAGGAAGCAGTACATGAGCTTGGACATGCTTTTGGAATGAATCATTGTAGAAATACAAGTTGTGTGATGCACTTTAGCAATTCATTGTCTGACACAGATATCAAGGAAAGTCAATTTTGTAATGTTTGCAAAGGCATTATTGGGAATCTTCACCCTTGGCAGCAGTAGATTATTATACTATAAACCAACATTATTCTGCTGCAGATTATGCATATGGATCATCATCATTATTTACACCAACACAACAACAGGGTGATTGACTACCATATTGAAATATTCATAGAAGCTGAGAAACTATATTTAAGGATGGATTATTGTAGATCTTGTATCTGACTCCTTAAAATCATTACCTGTCTCTTAGGTAATCGTGAATCAATGTGTGTATTTTGTATTTTTTACTTTTGTTCTATAGTTTGATTTACACTATTCTAGCTTGCCTTCTGTTAATGGTCTTATAGGAATCTGCTTCTTTCGTCACGACATCGTCTGATTGCTACTTAAAGCTCCAAAATTCATAATGTGCCCTTATAAACTATAGTCTTTTTGTTAATAGCAAATCAAGAAAATTTCTGCTTAGCTCAACTACAGCATCAAATGATAGACCAATATTCTCTTTTAACTTTGTTTCAGGAATTATCAAATATTCCCATTTTGAAGGTTGATGAATATCGGAAAAGGGTACCTCGATATTGGTGAACAACTCACATAATTTTTTAGCGTTTATAGATTTATTGATGACATCCGGATCGTTCTTGAAATCCTTATCGGATTTGGTTTCTATAATGAACATGGAATTCTCAGTTTTTACAAGAGAATCCGGAAAATATGATTTGTAATGTCCATCCTCTAACAAGTATTTAATGTAGATATGTTTGCTACCGGTATACTGGTTTATTTTAGAATATCATGGAGAGGAAGAACACTTTTAAGCAAACAAACAGAGCCTAAATATACGTTCTAGCCCCAATCGTGAGAGACTATATTGGTTTTAGTACAATTGTCTGTTTTGTATCGTGGAAGAAATTTTAGCTGTACTTGAACTGTTAGTATATAATTTGCTACTACTGTTAATACTGTTATATTATTCGCATCTGAACAATTATAGCTGATAGTAATGTATTCAACAAGGTATTACCTAAGATTTCTGTACATGCTATTCTTTGTTATCCAACAACATTTAGCTTTTCTTAGGAAATTTTTTACTGAGAAAAATTTCCTACTGAGGACTATCCGACAGTATTTGATGACTATTGACTGCCATATAACATACACTTGATGGATATCTGATTATCTCTTCGATGAATGCTATACAGTCTGTTGTCAAACGCCCATTTGTGTTTACTAGCGCAACTCCATACTTTGCAGCAGGCCTTGCTAATACTTCTGGTATTCCCTCTTTTTCCATAACAACTAATTATTCAAATACTCCTATACAATACTTTGATATTCAAAAATGTGGAAAAAGATATTCTTAGCAGATCGAGTACTTCGCACAGCTCTCATTATGCATACCTACAAACAAACAGATTCAGCCAACGCATAACATGTTCTAACCTGCACTTATTTTTTCTACAAGGAAAATAGTCATCAAAGCACTCGGTTCTCCTGTCTTTAACATATTGGATTGTTATTTCTATGATACTTTTTTCAAAAGAAGAATGTTGTAAATGATGTTCCAATTTTAAGAATTTACATGCTTGTGGATACTAAACACCACCATCAGTATACACTGGATGTTTGCCATATTCTGTACACAATTTTTGTAAACTGTTCTGCTACAAGTATGCTTCTTTCTATAGAAATACGAATACCAAGTACTATTATATTGTCTATTGGCTCAATTGCAATCCATAACCACACATAATCTCTCCCACTTTAAGTAATGTTTCTTTTTTTATGGTACTTTTTTTTCTTTTTATCTGTATTATCTTCTTTGGCTGATAATACCATTGAAGATAACAAACTGAGACAATCGTTGTGCTTAAACAGTATTTAGGAACTAGTGTTTATCAAATGTGCCATGATTGAAATCTATACTCAAAAGTAGATGACTCTGTTAAGCTGATCTTCGTTCATGATATATAGCTAATAGACAAACTCATCCATAAATGCAACATTGACCGTCTGAAAATACTCATAGATGATGGAACGATAGAGTTCTGAAGGTCAAGAAAGTTGAGTAAATTAATATCAGCTTTCTTACGATATGTCGTGGGTCCGAATCCGGTGGAATCCATGCCGATATCGGTGCTAAAAGCAGGTTCCTGTTACTATAGGATATAGTAGTCTTAAGCTTTAAAGGTTTTTCTTTCAAGATTATTCACAAGATTAAATCACCAGATTAGAACAAATTGAAGATCATGTGATACTACATCAGCCTATAAAGCACCAGTTTCTATGGTGTCTACAAACCATTCTATATTAGCAGGATTCAAACCTCTTTTCTTCAATGCTTTGTGTAGTTTCAAAAAGCTTTCAAGGTAGGGATCTATTTGGGGATAGATTTCATATAATTTATACTGTCTCTTTAACTTCCAAAATTCACTAAAGAGCTTGCTTGCTTCATCTTCTCTTAGGTTAAGCTCTATTGCTACTTCTATCAGCGATTTTCCTTCAGTAAAGAGTTTGTAAGTATGGCACTAACCTAACCTAGAGTCCGTCATTTTGCCAAAAATTGTAGATTGTTCTTTAGCATCTTCTAATGCATTATGTGTATGAGCTATATGCTCCAAACCAAGTTTTTTCTTTATGTCGTCTATTGTAGTTACATGCCATTTGCTGTTGGTTTTTCCAATCCATACAGATTTTAAATCAATTCCAGAGACTCCAGACTGATTATGACCCAAGAATTTAATAAAATAATAGTTGACAAAGCACCAATCAAAAGATATAGGCGATCCTACAAATATTGGCTTTTTGTCACCTGATACTTTTGCAATCCAATCAGCGAATCTCTTCATAGCTTCCTTTGGTGCTGTACCTTTCACCCTGAGATCTTGCAAAGTCTTGCAATTTCTAAAGCTTCTTTTACATAATTGTTTGAGAGAGGTTTCATCTCAATATAGAATGTATAATTATTGTTATCCTCGTGTCCCACAACACATGCTCCTAAACTTAACATACTATACTCTCCAGGAATAGGTCCTGAACATTCTATATCTACAGAGATAAAATTTACTGATTTAGAAGATAAATAATTATTGTTCAACTATTTTAGTAAAGGAATTCATAGCCATCATTGTAGTATAAAGATTATGTCAGATAATATACAATTTGGATTAGCTATTCCACAAGGTTGGAGAGGAGGCGATTTCTTGTAGTATAACGCTGTGGTACTGCCGAGAAGGAGTCTTATCATTCTTTATCTTTATGTCGATTGACAAGTCCTCGTTGTCGTTCTTCCTGTTCCTCTTCCTCCCATTACCATCTTTTCGTCCTCTGGTACTGTGCACATCTTGTAATGCTTTCTTCTATATAAAACTCCATCAATATATTGAATTCAATGAAGCTCGTTGATACAGATGTGCGTGGTGGCGGCATACCTTTCACTGGACATTGGATTCCTGAAGAGCAGCCAGTTTATCTTCTTGAAGATTTTTTGTTATCGTTATCATCTTCTATAGTTGTAATTCCATGACTTAGTCCTTCTTTTTTTAGAATAAAGCCAATATCACGAAATGACATTTTTGCGATCTTTGCAATCTCACGTATACTTTTGTTCTGATTCTTGTACAGATCAATAACAAGCTTTTCCCTTTCGTCGTAAAAACTGTCTGGCATTATGGATTGTTGCTAATATATTACTAGTCGTCACCCACTGACAAGCATGTCTATTATCTGTTACCACTGTTACCAGATTTGTTTCCCTGTTTGCAACTGCTACCATTGCATATTTTTACTGAGCTCGTACAAAGGTATAGGGGTACCATAAGGGCTATGCCATAAAATAAATCTGAAAATGTGTTTTGCTAAATGGTACTGGCTTGCATGAACCTGAGGCCAGTCTTTTAGATTTGCTTACTGCATTTCTTCCAGTCAAACCAATACACCAAGCATATGAAGAGGCCATTCATTGAAAATCCCTGTGGCATGAGTTTGGAGATATGAATCTAATACTATGAAAAAAAGAATTGCATACTATAAGAACAATTGTGAATTTGTATAATTTGTAAACTTGTTATATTATATACATGCGATATGCGATTACATAACCATAAATGACACGACAAGAAATTGCACTTGTAACTGGCAGCTCTACCGGGATAGGATTTGAAACTTCCATTGCATTAGCAAGAAATGGATTTCATACTTATGCTTCTATGCGCAATATTGGTAATGGAAGGTCAAACCACATAGTGAACGTAGCGAGAAAAGAGAATCTACCATTACAAGTCATACATCTAGACGTTGATAATGATAAATCTGTATTAGATGCGATTAATAGAATAAAAAGAGAAAAAGGACGAATTGACATTGTAATCAATAATGCAGGATATGCATTGGTAGGACCGTTTGAGGAAACGTCGATGGAAGAGATAAAGGCACAATTTGAAACTAATTTGTTTGGTACAATAAGGATCATGCAAGCAGTGATTCCGATAATGAGAGAGCAAAGAAGAGGTACAATAGTTAATATAACATCTCTTGGCGGGAGAGTTGCATTACCACTCGACTCTATATACCATGGCACCAAATTCGCTTTAGAGGGCATATCTGAATCTGTAAAGTATGAAGTAGATCCATTTGGGATTAAAATTATACTTGTAGAGCCTGGAGCTGTTGGTTCAAACTTTTGGAAGAATTTGAAATTGGCCAAGACATCAAGCAGCGATAGTGATAATTCTCATTATATACAATTGACAAACAATATGTCAGAATCGTTCAAACAAATGGAACAAAATACAATACACCCATCTGAAGTTGCAAGCGTAATTCTACTGGCAGTTATGACAGACGATCCTGCTTTCAGATATCAGGTAGGAAAAGATGCTGTCATGCTTTTAGAAACAAGAAGAAATTTGTCTGATAGAGATTTTGAGAATTTTATCAAAAAGCAGTTCAATTTATAATGTATTATTATTGCCAATAGACTTCACTACAAAATGAAATGTAAATATAAACCCATCCATGATGTCTGTATTATCAGTTCATTATTATTGTTCAAAAAGTAGGCATGAATGACAATAAAAAGAAAAAAATTGCTCTAGTGACTGGCAGTAACAAAGGTCTTGGATTTGAAACTTGCAGACAATTGGCTCAATTAGGTCTAAAAGTTCTACTTGGCGCTCGTGATGTAACAAAAGGAAAGGCAGCTGCTGATCAATTGAATATAGAAAATGATCTTAGAGATAATAATGCAGTATTATCTTACCAATTGGATGTATCAGATCAAGACAGTATTTCTAATGTAGTCAAAGAAGTAGATCAATGCTTCGGACGTTTGGATATGTTAGTGAATAATGCAGCTATTCTTTACGATACATGGCAAAAGGCTGTCAACGCAGATTTGGAGGTTGTAAACGATGCATTAAGGACAAATCTCTTTGGACCGTGGAGACTATCACAAGCATTTATTCCCATTATGAAGACAAATAGATATGGACGCATAGTCAATGTATCGAGCCTTGGAGGTTCACTACAGTATACGAATTATGGTCGAACGCCAGCTTATAGCATTTCAAAAGCAGCATTAAATATGCTTACAAGGAAGCTTGCTGCAGAGCTTGTAAATACTGGTATATTAGTGAATTCTGTTGATCCAGGATGGGTAGCTACAGATATGGGTGGTCATGGTGGTCGTCCTGTACAGGATGGAGCAAAAGGAATAGTTTGGGCTGCAACGCTACCAGATGATGGTCCTAGTGGGGGATTTTTTGTGATGGTAAATCTGTACCATGGTAGTGATAGGCTAATACATGTTATTTTCAGACATGTAGAACATTCTACAGCCATAGTACATGGCGTTGTCTATTACTTCGTTGTTTGATCCAAACTGGTCGCCTTCAGACATGTTCGACTTGTTAGTTGATAGAACCAAGCAATCAATTTATTTTATATCAATATAGCATAAAATGTCTTATGAGAAGCAATAATGGAATGCTTGAGTTTGTAAATATAAGTCAGTAAGGTTCTATGATCAATTAATTTTTGAACATCATGTAGAGCAAGAAGTAAAAGTTTGCAAATAATGACGGTGAAAGATATAACACTGCTATGAGTTTGTATCTTCTCTCCTTGTTTTCATTGTGCCTATGTAGGCAGGTATCAAATACAACAAAGGTCTAAGAATACTACTCATGATTGTCAGAAAGTTGTTTATAAAAGTGCAGATAATACCCAGATTCTTCTTGCTTAACGTCAATTTTAGGCTATTGGCAAGATATATGTGCATATAGTCCAATGAATAACAAACTGATATATCTACTTGAAGGATACAACTTCAGTTATGTGTTGAAAAAGGCCTTGTAGGTTTCATATTGCCGAATTGCCACATCCGACCTTATTCTGACATTTGGTGATGATATATTTTTCTTCCTCTATCTAATCTATTGGACGTGGCTTCTTAGATCCTTCAATCGGTTTCTAATAGTTGCTCCCGTTACTCCAGCTGCACTTGCAATATCCTCCTGTTTTAATTTTTTATCAGTATGCAGGGATGATAAATAGAGAATTGTTGCTGCAAGTGACATTGGATCTTTTCCCATAGGTAACGATATTTCCTTTTTTACAATTTCTTTCATAATACTCATTGCTTTGCGTTTTGTCTTCTCACTTAGATTAGTATTGTTTGCAACTTTGACAATGCACATCATTGGATCAGATACTGGAACTTTATACTCAAATTCACGAATCAACAATCTATATGCTTTTGCCAAAAATCTTCGTTTAACATTACTAGCTGCAGTAATATCTCTTAGCGTCCTTGGAATTTCCATTTCTCTACATGCAATATATACAGAAGCTGCTAGTAATGCTGTTATTGCTCTTCCACGAACAAATCCTCTTGCCTGAGCTTTTCTATAGATATAAGCACTCTTTTCCGCTACTGCATCGGATAGTTCAAGTTTATCCCTCAATATTGCAAGTTCGTTGAAAGCCTGCTTGAAATTCCTCTCTGTAGAGACATGAGTTTGTGTTCTAAGGTCCCTTATTCTTAATCTTGCCATCTTAGAACGTGTGGCTGCATCTAGTTTGTGTCCGCTAGCATCCTTATTCGTTCTTCCAATGATGGTAGAAAGTCCCATATCATGTTTTGCAAGAGAGGTAGGAGATCCTGTTCTGCTTCTGTAGATTGCTTCTTCAACACTGAAAGCTCGTCTTTCTCCTCGGTTTATATCCTGTAATTTATCTGAAATTACGACGCCACAATTACTGCAAATAATCTCGCCAGACTCAGGATCTGTCACTATCTTATCAGTTCTGTTACATATTGGGCATATGATGATTGGATGTTGCGTTCTTTCAGTAGTCATTCTTGTTCCCTAACTTTTGGGCTACCTCATTTTGCAGTTTGATATTATCTATAAATACCATATTATCATTAAAAACATAATATGGTATTTATAGTATTTATATTTATATAGAAAGTCTTATGTTGTAATACGATACATCAGGGAGAGGGAACGGAAAAAATACAATGGAACAAATAATTTGTCTGTTAACCTATTATTATCATTATTGTTATATTATTTTCCGGAGTACTGTTTTCTCAGGGTTTTAATTTATTTAGATCTTTATTGTACTTGTATTTGTAGTATTGCTAATGATATGTCTGCTATGGTTATCTCCGAGAGCAATACATTCTTTCAACTGCACATCAGGATTTATTTTTCCATCTAATGCTTTTTGTATCATTCTATCATGAAGATCATGACAAATGGCATCTTGGTGACCAAGAGCTACTTTATGTAGAATACAATTGCGGCTTACAAGAGAATAACTGTTATCATCTTCTTTGTAAAGTGACGACATAAATCCCATTTCATTTGATACTAAATTTAGTATATTCAAGGACTCCTCAAAGCTGCTATGTATTCTATTATTGTCTTTCTTAATTCTTTGTCGTATATTATGTGCCATATTATCTGCAATAGATCTTATTATTTTCTTGACACTTTCATGTCCTCCTGTCTCTTCAATCTTTTGGAGCAGAAGTGATAAAATGAGATCGTACTTACGTGGAAATAACTCTCGTCCTCTCTCGGTTATCTCATATACTCTTCTTGGTCTACCAAGGCGTTCGATCTTAAAATGTGATCTAACTGCATGTTCTGCATGCAATGACTCCAAGTGAATTCTAATTGCACTCTTTTGTATTTGCAGATTATCTGCAATTTCTCCTGCAGTCTTGGAACCATCAAGCAATAAGTTTAGAATCATATTCTTAGTATCGCCAAAATCGTGTGCTTTCCTGTTTTCCTGGTCCTTACCCTGAGTTCCAATCGTCATATGTAGATATTAGTTACTTAAGTATTTATTTCATAATATAAGTATAGATATTTATGACAAGTCCTCATACTTTTATTATTATATTTTAGAACCTGTTAGAAAGGTTCTCCGCTTCTATAAGTAATCCAGGCACAAGCAAAATGTAACGTTAGTACATGATTTAGATCTATATGTATGATTTGGGCCTGTACCTTCTTCCCACAAGTTGAATGGATCTATACAAGGCTCTCAAAGGAAAAAGCTGGAAAGCAAATGAGTGTGGACATGGCTGAATATCTAGAAGAAGATGAAGTTCAAAAGCTAATAGAGAGCATACATTCAGTACAAAAGAAAGCGTTTATCGCATATGTATGTATGAAAGTGGAGCTAGACCAGAAGAGTTTTTGCGGCTTACAAATTCTGATATAGTGTAGTGGATTCCAAAGGTGCTGTTTTTGTGTTGAGAGGAAAGACAGGTGAAAGGAGAGTAAGAATAATAGCTTTTGTAAAATTACTGCAGCAGTGGCTGAATATACATCCACTAAAACATCTTAGTTCTTATCCGATATGGATAAGTGAGGCTACAAACTACAAAAATAATCCATTAGGACTTAGAGGAGCCGAGAAAATAATTGAAGAGGCATTGCCAAAAC
>JAFAQB010000417.1 GCA_019246625.1 Nitrososphaeraceae archaeon | reverse complement strand
TCGATGGTAAAACATTGTCCGAGTAGTATGTTATACAAAAGTGCTGTGGCTTTGGTGCGACTAATTGTATAAGTTACATTAAACGAATTAACGAAGTAAAAAATTTTGCAACTGTCGCTAAGTAGACATAAGCAACTCCAAAAATACGCTTTGCCAGAAACTCATCTATTCTTTATTGACCCTGATAATATCGACTAAAAAATGTACAGAGACCAACCAAGGTTATTTGGAACAAATGGAATCAGAGGAATTTTCGGAAAGGAACTTACTGTCGATTTGATAATCGATCTTTGTTATGCAATAGCAAGCTATTTCCAGAAAGGGCCAATTATTGTAGGATATGATGTTAGAAATTCAAGTCCTATTTTGTCGAAACTCGTTCGCTCTGCTGTGAATGCTGTAGGTCTAGATGTCGGAAATGCCAAACTTGTCCCTACTCCTTGTCTGCAATATGCTACAAAGCGCCTTGGATATATGGGTGGAATAATGATCACAGCATCTCATAACCCTCCAGAATATAACGGAATTAAGGTTATTGCTAATGATGGAGTCGAAGTATCAAGAGAAGATGAATTAATGATTGAATCTATATACTACTCTAGGAACTTTAGCAAAATTGGTGGTTTTGGTCGAGACTTTGTCAATGACTCAATAATAAATTCTTATACAGAATCAGTATTACAGTTAGTGAATGTTCAAAAGATCAGGTCCTGCGAATTCAAAGTTGTTATAGATGTAGGAAATGGCGCCCAAGCAGCTGCTGCTCCACTGCTGGTACAAAAACTCGGTTGTAAAGCGATTATGATCAATGGTAGTATGGACGGCGACTTCCCAGGTCGTGGACCAGAACCCACTCCAGAAAACCTTCAAGTTCTATCTAACATGGTAAGAGACACAGGGTCCAATATAGGAGTAGCCTACGATGGCGATGGTGATCGTAGCTTATTTTGCGACGAAACTGGAACAATTCATTGGGGAGACAAGACAGGTACGTTAATTGTTGAATATTTACTAAAAAATAAACATGATGGCGCCGAGGTAATATGTCCAATAAACACCACAATGGCTCTTTCATTAGTCGCAGAACAAGCAGGTTCAAAAACAATCTATACAAAGGTTGGAAGTGTAGAAGTTTCACGAGAAATGGTTAGGCGTAAATCTTACATTGGATTAGAGGAGAATGGTGGATTTATGTATGGAAAACTCAATGAAGTAAGAGATGGCATAATGACTACAGCACTTGTATTGGATATGCTGGCGTCAAATAAAGAAATGAAATTGTCAGAAATGATCTCATCATTACCAAAGATATTTCAATACAAGTCCAAGTTCAGATGTCCTACAAAGAAAATTGCTGACGACATAGTGAATGCATGTTTGAAACATGGTAATCCTCAAAAGGTTGAAACTTTAGACGGCGCCAAGATGTGGATAGACGAAGAAACATGGATCATGGTAAGGCCAAGTGGAACAGAGCCACTAGTTAGAATGTATGGGGAATCAACCGATAAGTCGCTATTGAATTCAAAAGTAGAAGAATATAGTAGAATAGTTAATAGCAAAATAGGCGATAGGATATAAAATATAGACAACACTTTTAAAACGCCTGTTCTTCTCTTAAAGAAGTATTAAGATGATCCCAATGGGTGACAAAATAGACTATGAGTAAACCATATTATGTAAAATTTGAAACTCCTAAAGACCTTGTAAACGCAGTTTATGAAGCAGTACGGCTGGCCAAGCAGAGTGGCAGAGTAAGAAAAGGAACCAATGAAACTACAAAAGCGATAGAACGCGGCTCAAGTAGATTGGTCGTTATTGCAGAAGACGTGGAGCCACCAGAAGTAGTAGCACATTTGCCAATTCTCTGCGATGAGAGAAACGCAGCGTATGTCTTTGTCCCAAGTAAACAACAGTTAGGAACATCGCTTGGAATAGATGTTGGCTCTGCAGCAGCAACTATATTAGATGCTGGCGAGGCGCAAAATATAGTGGAGCAGGTTGTCGATTCTATTGCAAATATGAAAGGTAATAAAAAAGGATGATGATGGCCTAAGATGAGCAAGACGATAGAAGAAAAGGTTGTTCCTGCAGAAGTTATTCAAATAGTTGGTAGAACAGGCATTGCAGGGGAGGTGATACAAGTCAGGGTAAAGGTCCTGGAAGGCAAAGACAGAGGACGTATTCTGACTCGAAATGTCAAAGGATCGATCAGAATGAATGACATCCTGATGCTTAGGGAGACAGAACGCGAAGCCCGCAAGATAAAGTGATTGAAAGTATTTGTAGGAGATATACTAGCTTATGAGTAAAACAGCGACATCTCTACGAAACTGCTCTTTTTGTGGTAGACATATTGTAACAGGCCAAGGAACAATGCTTGTTAGAAATGATGGTTCGATACAGTGGACTTGTTCGGATAAATGCAAGAAGAATTTGCGCAAATTGAAACGTGATCCTCGAAGATTGAAATGGACCGCTAAATATGTAAAGGGCGGTATTAAGGTAAAGAAATAGTCAATCAGTATTTTATATATACAACTAGTCATGGCTACCGAAAAAACTCTAATAGTTGTTAAGCCTGACGGCTTTAAACGCTGCTTGACCGGGAAAATCCTCTCTAGGTTTGAGGATAAGGGATTTAAAATCAAAGACTTAAAATTGTTCAATTTTACACAACAAAAAGCTGAGCAATTTTATTCTGCACACAAGGCAAAATCGTTTTTTAATGAGCTGGTATCATTTATTTCATCGGGCACGGTGGTAGCTTGTATTCTAGAAGGGAACAATGCAATTAATACAGTCCGAATCATGATAGGATCCACCAATTCATTTGAAGCGGCAGCCGGGACTATTCGTGGTGATTTTGGCCTTGGCCTTACAGATAACGTTATCCATGCATCAGATTCATCTGAAAGCTTCATAAAAGAGTCCCAGGTCATTTTTAGTTAAGTGCAGTTAAGACAACCAGTAGTAGTAGTGTTGGGTCATGTAGACTCAGGGAAGACATCATTATTGGACAGAATACGAGGTACTGCTGTCCAAGCACGAGAGATTGGGGGTATTACACAACATATAGGAGCAAGTTTTTTTCCTATTGAAACGATTAAGAATATTACTGGGCCACTTTATCAAAGACTTTCGAAATCCGAGACTCAAATTCCGGGACTACTTGTCATAGATACTCCAGGACATGAAGTCTTTGCAAATCTTAGAATGAGAGGGGGTTCTGCAGCAGATCTAGCAATTGTAGTTGCTGATGTCAACAAAGGTTTTGAGGCACAGACAATTGAAAGTATAGAAATTCTACGAAAAAGAAAGGTCCCATTTGTTGTCGCAGTAAATAAAATTGATATGGTTACTGGCTGGCGCAAAAACTTTTCCCAGTTTATTAGCGAGGAAATGAAAAATCAGGATGTCAATGTCTTAGAAATTCTGGATACCAAAATATACAATATTGTGGGTTCACTTTCCAGGTTAGGTTACAATTCCGAAGCATTCTGGAGAGTAAAAGATTTTACTAAAGAATTAGCGATTGTTCCAGTGAGTGCTGTCACTGGGGTTGGTATCCCTGAGCTGCTAGCTGTCCTTGTAGGGCTTGCACAACAATTTATGGGAAGAAGGTTACAGAGACATGACACTGGGGCAAGAGGGATCATACTTGAAATCAATGAAGAGGTAGGCCTGGGTCCTTCTGCAAACGTTATACTTTTGGATGGAATTATAAAACATGGCGATATCGTGGCAGTAGCAAAAAGAGAGGGTGCAGTTATTACCAAAATCAAAGCATTGCTGCTGCCAAAACCACTCGATGAGATGAGAGATCCCAGGGACAAGTTTAAACCAGTTGATCAAGTAGTATCAGCAGCAGGTCTAAAGATCACATCCCCGGACCTAAATGGTGTTCTAGCAGGTAGCCCTTTGTATGTTCTTGAAAAGAAACAGGATGAGGATGTACTAAAACAAATGGTAGAGTCTGAAATTAAAAGTGCCATTATAAATACGGATTCGAATGGAGTGATTCTGAGGTCTGACACTATAGGTTCCATCGAGGCAATCATGGATCTTTTAAAAAAGTCAAATGTTCCTATTCGAAGCGCAGATATTGGCCACATCACACGAAGGGATATAATCGAAGCCTCGGCGGTCAAGGAAAAGGACAGGTACCTAGGAGTGGTGCTTGGCTTCAATGTCAGAGTTTTAGATGATGCACAGAGAGAATCACAGGAGCGTAATGTAAAGATTTTCAATGAACAAATAATATATAATCTCGTACGGACTTACACAGATTGGGTTACATATCAAAGGGAACATGAAGAGTCAATACTATTTAATGAAATACCACCTGTTTGTAAATTTCAATTTATGAGAGGATATATCTTTAGGAGAAACGATCCAGCAGTATTTGGTGCAGAGGTTCTTGCGGGAAAACTTCGACAAAAGGTTCTAGTCATGAGCAACGAGGGTAAAAGGATAGGTGTTATACAGCAGGTACAGGAAAATGGCAAAGCAATTGAAGAAGCCACAAAAGGAATGCAAGTTGCAGTTTCAATCAAAGGTCCTGTAATTGGAAGGCAAATCAACGAAGACGATACTTTCTATACAGACCTGAATAGCAGGCAGGCTAAAATGTTAATAGAGCGATTTAGTTACAGGCTAAACGAGGAAGAGAAAGAAGTCTTCAACGACATTCTAAGCCTAAAACGGAAATCTGATCCTGCATATGGGTACCTATGAGTGCATGTCAGATTTCTATGAAATCTAATTAAATAACTGCCTGCGTACGCGAGTGGAAAATAGAAAATATAGTTATTTATTTATTTATTAACTTTATATTTTCCTGTGATACTTTACTTTTGTGTTGCCTCTTGCGTTTAACATATCAATTAAATAATAATAATAATAATAAAGAATTGTCGCCTACTGGTATTTTTGTAAAAGCCCTTCGAGTCCTTTTTCTCCCACTGCGCCTACAGCTCTATCAACAGCCTTCCCATTCATGAATACAATAAAGGTTGGTATGGCATATACATCGAATCGCATAGCTACCCCCTGATTATCATCCACATTTAGTCTTCCAAAGGTTACCTTATCGCCATATTTTTTGGCTAATTTGTCAAAAATGGGAAGCATAAACTGACATGGCCCGCACCAAGTTGCCCAAAAGTCCACCAATACAGGCCTGTTTCCTGAGACTGTCTCATCAAAATTTTTCTCAGATAGCTCCATCAAAGCCTGGTTGCTGCTGATATGCATGCCAGAACCTTTTTTATCTTCACTCATGTTCCTATAATTAAGGCAGCGAATTGCTATATAAGATTTTTCGAGTCATGATGTGATATGATATAATATAATAGGATAGGATATTCTTTAGATTAGCTAGTCAAGGCGACAATACTAATAGTTACTAGTGTGCCCTCTTTTGAGTACATAGTTAGAGATCCAATAAAAACCTAATTGTCACTCTGTTTTTCTCCCTTTCTTCTATGATCTCCATCTCATGATAAGTTACCGCCTTTACCTCTACCTTGTAATGATATTTTTCCAAGTTCTGGTTTTCGGCTTTTGCAGTACCCAAAAGTAAATAATGATAATCGTCAGAATTTTTCTTCGATATCTTTACTTTGAAATCAAATAAAATAACATGGTCCATTAAAATGACTAGCATAACTTTTTCTAACCAATCATAAAGTAAATTTTGAAGATCAAATCCCTGCGCTTTAATTTGTATTTCTTTTTTATCAACAGCAGAAGAATTAGAAGAAATATTATTATTATTACTTGTCATGGCCTCGGTGAAATCAAACATTGTTTCAACTAGCCCGCGAGCAGAATTCTCAAAAGCCTCATCTAGAGTGCTACCATATGCCTCAATTATTGCGTCTGTCATGTGATCAAGATATCTGAATCTTCCTTCTGACACGCATGCATCTTTCAAATCTTGCTTATTATAATTGATCGTAAAATCTAAATGTCAACATCTATTGCTCTCAATTGTGAAATTAGAACTTCCTCGTGGAATGAGGGACCTCGAATATGAAGAGCTCTATAACATTAATTATATTGAGGAAAAGTTTGTTGAAACTACTACATTATTTAACTTCAAGTTTATGGAACCTTCACCAATAGAGATGCTCTCTACACTTGAGACAAAAAGCGGTGCTACTATATCAAATGAAATCTATAGTTTTAGCGATAAAGGAGATAGAAAAGTTGCATTACGATTTGATCTTACAATTGGATTAACGAGGTTTGTTGCTGCAAGAAGAGATCTGAAAATGCCTGCCAAGCTTGCGACATTTGCTGGCGTTTGGAGATACGATGAACCACAAGCGGGAAGATATCGATACTTCCATCAATGGGACATAGAGATTTATGGTTCTTTTGGCCATGAATCTGACGCCGAGATAATTGAATTTGTTTCTGTATTTCTGAAAAAATTAGGGTTAAACGTTAGGATAGAGATTAATGATCGCCAACTAATGGAAGAATTTGTCAGAAATCATCTAGGTATTGAAGATGAAAATGAGATCCTCGAAATGTTCAGAGCCATCGACAAAGTTCCAAAGAAAGGTACAAAGGCAGTTCTAGAAGAATACAAGAACAAAGTTGAGTATTCAACACTTCAACGTCTTATAGACCTATCTGCAAGGAGTGGAACCATAGATAAAATAGCAGATTCATACCGTGATTTACAAGATCTTGCAAACTGGAGTAAGCTTGCGGAATTAATGGATTCACTAAAAGCTAGAAGAGTTACTAATGCTCAAGTCAATCTGGGAATCGTGCGTGGCCTGGATTATTATTCGGGTTTGGTATTTGAGGCCTTTGATCCTTCTCTTGAGATGGGAGCATTAGTAGGAGGTGGCAGATATGATAAATTAACCGCTGCTTTTGGAAGGAAAGATATTGGCGCCACAGGTGCAGCCGGTGGAGTAGAACGGCTAATTATAGCATTACAAAAGCATGGCATCCTAAAACGGGAGCCCAAGCCTATAGTATATGTCGCATTTTCAACTAAGGATGTATGCAAAAACACCTTGGAATTAGTATCGAATCTACGTAATAGCGGGGTCATTACAGAGTATGACGTTCAAGGCAGAATACTCAGAAAACAACTTGATGATGCTTCTACAAAGGGTGCTCTTATTACAATAATAGTGGCTCCGGATGAAATTAAAAATGGACAGGTAACTGTTCGCTCAATGACAGATGGAAGTGAAAGTAAACATGCTATAGACGACTTGGCAAAAAATTTGAATGATATGATGCTACCATTGCAGCGGCGACGCCAGAATTCATAGTATCAACAATATATATATATAAGCACAATCAACAGCGTTAATACTACCCTATAGCTTTATCATTGCAGAGCTATTCATTTTTACAAGCCCATTTGACTTTTTCTCATAGACGTTTCTAATCACCAAATCCGGTGGATCGTAACTTACGTATAAGTCACCTTTTTCCAGCTCGTGAGTATTGTAGTTTATCTCAATAAATTCCTTGTTTATACCGTTCTCCACTAATCTCCTGACAGCCCTCTCTACAATTTCCTGGTCAGAGGTATTTGGTGCAAAGTAAACCTTCATGCAGAAAATATTATTAAAAATGGCTTGTATATAAAGCCATTTTCCTCGTTAGTTTGGCCAGGTAGTCGTTGTTGTTGTTGTTTGTTGTTGCCGTCATCATCCTATCATCACAGTCAGATACGGATATATTTTCATTTCAAGAGTATCTAGGCTGATTTTTTCATCAAACTACTACACACTAAGAAAATCGCTACGCTGGTGGCGGCGGAACAGATACGGTTGCCGGTGATTTGCCCCCTGTTGTTGTTCCAGTTACATTTACACTATAAAATGATGCCATAGTAGGATTAGGATTGCACGAGAATTTAGCAGTTATTTTATTTATTCCTTCTTTAATCAAAGTATATTTAGGAGAAAGAGTAAAACTCCACTTTGAATAATCTTGACTTCCACCTGGACCAGTTGCTGAGGCATTCTGATATGGCTTTACACCATTTACGATTACAAACACTTGGCAATCTGTCGTAGCATTATCTTTTGAGGTACCTGTTACTGTAAGTATCCCAACTGGTACTTGTTGCCCTTTGATAGGTGATGTAATTCTTACACCATGTGCAACAAAAGATGTTGCTGCTGTTGTTGTATTTGACGATGATGTTGATGGTGACGCTGTTTTTGATGGCGTTGATTGTGACGGCTGAAATATCTGTCCATATATTGTAACATTATTTGTAACACACATAACAGAGAGTATAAGGACAATAAATCCAATGGCAACAAACCATTGTCTCCTTATCCGTGCGGCGAACTTAAACAAACCAAAGTTCTTTTGATAACAAATTATAAAAAGGTAAGGTAATAATTAATATTCTGTATTTATAAGAATCATTATCGCAATAGTTAAATCCCACAGACATTTTTCATATGGACAAGATGGGGTATTCCGAAATAGTGCTTTTTAACTAACTCAACTATTATTATACAACTCGTAAATTGCTATGTTTATTTTCTTGAGTAGTTTATTTTTTGACCTATTAGCTTTTTCATTACTATTATAATCTACTACTTCTAGTAAGTTATGTAAGTGTTCTAACTCGGCTCTTGTCAGAGCATATATTCCCTTATTTGATACAATTTCAAGTAATCTCCTTCTTTCTATATTGTCCTTTTCTTGTGCCAGAGTAAACGATCTGTTTGGATCTTGCATAGATCAATCATTGTCATTTGCTTATCCCCATCTGATAAATATTTGCAATAAACTGCAGTCCTAACTTTCACGTAACGTGAACTCACCATAGATTCTTCAACAGTATCCTTGTCTAAAAGAAAGTTTGTAGTAGAAATCCTGTGTTCTATTTACCCAAATTCAAGATATGGTTTTGCAGCCTATACTTTTATTCAAGTTAACGTAATCGCATAAAGATATTTGCTTGGTTTGGATTATTTCAGTAGTAGTGTTGTTAAGTGTAAAACAGAATATATGTTGTTTTTATAGTTGCATCTATCAAACCGTTAGACCAAATTAGTAATGTGGATATTCTCGTGTTTCAGATGAATTTGGTATTATTATTAGTGTTTGCGGACTGGAAATTCATGTAATTCCTTTGCAGAGCACCTCAAGCACCTCATAGGCTCATTATTGCCTAAATATGATATATAAAAACATTTAGAGCACTGTAATCGTGAAAGTTCACTTGTAAGCTGTATTGGGCCGCCATCTAATTGCTTGACCACTAGCCTCGAAATTAACGACTCAACTACAGAATTGGCCATGGCATTCAACTTATGCCAATCAGAGTTTCTATATCTTAAATATACGCTTATCATCTCTTTTGCAATACTCTCTCTATCAAATTCTTGATTACCTTGTTTATACTGCCGGAAGAAATAATCACGCAAATACCACTCAAGTTCCTTTATTTCTATTTCGCTCAATATACAAGTATAATATATAATATACAATGATAAAAATTCTATCGGTTAGAATTGATTATCTAATGCAATTCTTCTACGTTTTTTTGTAACCACGACCTACCCATTGCTACTTATGCTGAAATTTCTATATCTATGCTTCTTTCCTATCAACGACAGATTGGCCGTTATTAATAGGAGGAAAACTTGTATTAGATTAGATTAGATTAGATTAGATTGGTATTAGCGCATGAAAAGTACAAAATTATTTTTACCCACAATTATATTGTCAATGGTTATCTTGTTCTTAATGCCACCCCATTATACAGTTGTGGCACAGCTGACTTCGCCGATGCAATCAGCCTATTCACTAAATAGTATATTCAGAATGGTCGACAACTCTGTAGTTCAGATTACGACTACGACTAACATGCTAACTAGCAACAACAACAACACACCTGATATACAAAGACAAAATGCCACCCAACTGGGCTCCGGCTTTGTTTACGATACGCTGGGACATATTATCACTAATAACCATGTAATAGATGGAGCCAACTTGGTCGATGTAACTTTTGTAGACGGTAGCCGCTACGCGGCAAAGATTATAGGACGTGACTCTTATACCGACATAGCAGTTCTTCAAATTCTAGGAAATCTCACTCATTCACTCAAACCGCTAATAATCGGAAATTCCTCTAAACTAAAAGTCGGAGAACAGGTAGTAGCTGTAGGCCATCCATTTGGGATTCAGAATACTATGACCGCTGGCATAGTAGGTCAGACTCAATACTTGCTATCAATTCCAGATCTCGGAGTTTTTACGCCAGACGTAATTCAAACTGATGCAGCAATTAACCCGGGTAATTCTGGTGGTCCTTTGCTAAATACCAAAGGCGAGGTCATTGGCTTGAACATAGGTAGAATCATCTCGGTTGGTGCGCCTGGACAATATCCCGGATTAACAGTGGCGGCGGCGTCCAAGGTTATAATGCGTATAGTCCCATCTCTAATTAGGGCAGGATATTATGCTCACCCGTACCTGGGTCTGACGGGAATGACTCTTACATCCAATCTTGCCGAAACTATCAATGGGATACCCAGAAATTTCAAGGGCATTATAGTAAATTCAATTGTAAAAGATAGTCCTGCTGATAAAGCAGGGATACAGGGCAGCACCGTGGACAAATATGCTAACAGACATTGGGGTGATATAATAACAGCTATTGATGGACATCAAGTCCAACGAATCGAGGACCTGATATCATACATTGAACAACATAAATCTGTAGGTGACAATTCAGTGCTATCTGTTTATCGAAATGGCCAGATGTTAAATCTAAGTACAACTCTTTCAGCAAGACCCGACCCATTTCAATCTCTGCAAAAATATTCTTCTCCTGTGCTATAGATATTATTCATTCTTTACTTCTTTATTTATCTGATTCTGCTCTTTTATCTTTTTTATTTTAAACTATTATTTTTAAGATAGATTAATCTTGAATCTCCATATTGGGGTTTGTTTGCATTTCCTTAAACTTGATTAAAATCTGTTACATGTGAATTGGTTCTTTTGAATGAACATTGGGAGAGAATGAAGATACTTTGCTATCACTACACCTTGTGGAATCTTTCCTATAATGGTACAATGACAGTAGTATTGAAGATGAGAGCATCGGATCGAAATGTTATTTACGATAACAATATGAATAGAAATATTGTCCAGAACGCATGAACTTTCAATTGCAGTACATATCTAGAACCTTACTATAACTTAACAAGGTGTAGCTATATTTCATTCTTTTTTTACCAATACATAGTGGGAGACATTGGCAATTGTGGCGGGATAAGATGTCTGATACTCCCAACCCGAGGCAAGCAGCCTACGTACTTCTTCTATATCGGTAAGTACAACTATGTCTATAACTCTTTTATGTTTGAATGGTTGTTGAATGGCAATTGCATTCTTACTGACGAACTTGAAGCATTAAAGGAAAAGAGGCAGGCTGTAAGACAGATAAATTATAATGTATTTCGAAATTTCGAAATTTTAATCGATAGGCCCATACTTTTTTTTATTTGCTTGCAGAATGTTATAATAAAATTATAAGAGCATTAGTCCAAGTGAAAGAATTACCATAGGTTGTTGGATAGCTTTTATCTCAAGCGATTAATGGAGATGTCATAGCGAGATATATGTATATATGTATATATGGATCTTGATAACAAGCTTTAAAGTCATAGCAGTCTATATATTAGCTATGTATACTGAGACTTATTTGGATGAACGCTAGGCCTGATTCATGATCAAATATTCAAATGATGGTCAGATGCTCGTCGGGCAGAAAAACAAGTTATGTAACCACAAGCATATTTTGCTGATTGCTGTCATATCGTGGTCATACATTCGTCAGATGAAGTCATTTTAGAGTCATAACATTGTCAAATGCAGGTCATATCTTTGTCAAATCATCGTCAGATAGCATTTGTGCTTGATATTATCAAGGTATGACATACCCCTATGTACTGCCCTTATGTACTATGGCTAACAAAAAGCCAGTAAAGCTCGAGCAAAAGAATAACTGGAATGCGAGACAAATTTGACTCATTTTTGCCACCCAAGAACTACTAGATCTGAGAAACTCATCGATATGATTCACTAGACCGGTTGACAAGTTGATTAACAAACATGATGGGGCTTGCCGCTTGGTTTATTATTAGATGTAATTGATTATAAGATATATCATGCAATTTGGCTTACAACATCCTAATTTCAATTTCGATTATGATAGTAAAAGTGATAATAATGCTGATACTAGTACCTCTCAGATTGCTGATTCCTTAAGGAACCTTGTTACAAAAGCCGAAAACAGTGGTTTTGATTCATTTTGGGTGATGGATCATTTTCATCAAATTCAATTTGTTGGAAGACCTGAAGAGCCAATGCTTGAAGGCTGGACTATAATATCTATGCTTGCAGGAATAACCACAAAATTAAAGCTAGGAACGCTTGTAACTGGTATAATATATAGATATCCATCAGTTTTAGCAAAAGTAGCTGCTACTCTAGATGTACTAAGTAAAGGCAGATTGTTTATGGGAATAGGTGCTGGCTGGAATGAACAAGAATCCTTAGCATATGGTATTACTTTTCCTTCAAACCAAGAGAGAATGCTCATGCTAGAAGAGGCAATACAAATTATACGTAAAATGTGGACTGAAGAACCTGCTTCTTTCAATGGAAAGTAATATCAAATTCGCAATGCATACTGCAATCCTAAACCAATACAGAAGCCATATCCACCCATATTAGTTGGAGGAAGTGGTGAAACAAAAACTCTTAAAACTGTAGCAAAATACGCTGATGCGTGTAATCTATTTGGATCTCTAGAAACTGTAAGAAAGAAACTTGATATTTTAAAAGAGCATTGCAAAAGTGTAGGTAGAGATTACAATTCTATCTTAAAGACGAAACTAAGTGCTATCATAGTAGATGACAACAGTGACGTGGTAAAAAACAGAGTAGGAGAGACCTTTAGAGGAATACCTGAAGAACAAATTAAAGAGTTTGTCATTTATGGAACACCAGAAGATGTATCAAGACAAATACAGATGCTTGAAGAAGTTGGTATCCAATATCTCATAGTTGATTTAGAGCCATCCAGAGAACTCGAAGCATTAAGTACATTTGCAAATAAGGTTATAAATAAAATGTCTTGACTCCATTATTGCTACTATGTCAAGTTACTCTCGATACTGCAAGACATGATCTGATTAAAGATTTTTACAATGATAAAATTTCAAAACCAGCCTGAAGCATGTTGACTCCTTGTCTAGTGCACCGTCTATATGGCGAACGGGTAAGGAGTTATGTCTGATCATCCAATAGACGTGAACTTTGACAATGATTTCCACAAATACCATGTAGCAATAGACCTATAGGGTTT
>JAFAQB010000394.1 GCA_019246625.1 Nitrososphaeraceae archaeon | reverse complement strand
AGAATGACCTTCTTATCCTCAACTACTATCACTCATTCATAGATTTCAGGAATAAAATAACGGATTACTTCAGAACAAAACACTTCAATCTGAATATGAGAAACTATCTAATTGCGACTATGTCAGCATAGTTATCTTAATTGGTATGCTTGCCAATGGAAAGCTGAAAAGTTCAAATGTTTCTTTGTCCTTTGAACCATTCTACATATTATTTTGTATAGCAGATTATTACACATTGGTATTCTTTAGCATCTCGATACAATAAGAGATCTCTTTTCTTTGGAGCAATTGTTATGCAAAGCAAACCGACAAAAATTCAGAGTGGAATACGATTATTGATACTAAATGGCAAAACAAAAAAGAGTTACAACATAAATCGAAGGAAGTTTCTGTCGTAATTCGACCCTAATAATAGAAAACAAATGACACAATAATAAATTAATTTACTTCACTGTAGGCTCAAGCAATCTGCCACAGATTTGTAGACAATTTACGAGAAGTGGCTGTTATTAAAGATACAATATAATTAAATATCTCCTGTTGATGTCTTTCAAATAAGGATATTGTTAGATAACGAGGCTAGTAGAGTCATGGCTGATGGCCTCATTGGTTGCGTCTTCTCTTATTGTTGCATTAACCTGGCACTCAGATACCTCTCCTTTACTGCACTTGCTCTTCCAGCATGAGCCATCGCAAATATCGTTAATATCATCACCATTTTGTTATTAATTACAACCCAATTCTATTCTAGTTCATCACCAACTTTCAACTTCCATTCTTTACTAATGAATATGGTATTGTTGTCTAGTATTATTAGGTAAATGTAATGATTGTGTGATTATTGTTGTCAACAGCACGTATTCCATCCTGTGCTGTTATCAATGGCGTTGAACAATAATCACCAACTTTTTTTAATAATCCCATATCTTTGAATAAGATCTTAGCTGGCAGATCTCTTTAGGTGAATATACCATGGAACTTGTTGTCGCTATTATTAACAATAATACTTCCAACTTTTCTTGAATGCATTACTGTTGTTGCAGTGAGCATGTAGCTATTGTGATCTGTATCGCATATCTTTCTGGTCATCACATCTTCTAAGAGGGGATCTATGTTTGTATTTCCAAATGCTATCGTAATTACTCCAATCAATCTGCATTTAAAAGAACTTAATCCTTATCTAGTATGTCAATTCCAGGCATTTCATCTCCAGCTAGAAATCTCAGCGTAGCTCCACCTCCAGTGGACACATGACTGACTTCTCTTTCTGAAACTCCTGCTCTTTTCATGGACTCGAGTGTATCCCCTCCTCCAATGAGTGTTTTAGATCCACGCCAAAATGCTAATGCCATGCTCTTTGCAATATTAATAGTTCCATTTGCAAATAATCCTATTTCAAACAAACCCATCGGTCCATTCCAAAAAATTGTACCATCCTTGTTTCTACTGATTTCAGTTGAATATTGTTGCATGGTCTCAGCCCCGATGTCATAACCTATCATACCTTCTGGTATATCGGCTTTCACAAGACTAGCAGATAAAGAAGACGATGATGAAGAATCAACCGCTGAAATTGAATATGGTAATACCAAATGATCAAGTGGAAGCAATATCTTTTCTCGATATCTCGAAAGTGCTTTGGTTATCCATGGAAGATATTCATTATCAATTGGTGAATTTCCGGTCTTCATACCTTTTGCCTTGAGAAATGTATATGCAGCAGCTCCTCCTATTAACACTTTGTCTGCTTTCGGAAGTAAATTTTCTAAGGCACCTATTTTGTCTTTTATTTTTACGCCTCCTATGACGAATGTAAAGGGTTTTACCGGATTCTCTCTTATCATAGAAAGGTATTCAACTTCCCTTTTGACATTCAGTCCTGCGACTCTGATATCAAAAAGTTTTGCTGCACCGTAAGTTGAAGCATGTCTTCTGTGAGCGGTGCTAAAAGTATCATTTACATAAATCTCGGCTAATGAGGCAAGTTGTTTGGAAAATTCAGGGTCGTTTGTCTCCTCTTCCTTATGAAATCGAAGATTCTCCAATAGTGTAATGTCGCCCATTTGCATTTCATCTATCGTTTTCCGAACATCTGATCCAACACAGTCTGTAGCGAATCTGACCTTGTGGATTGGTATAATTTCTGATAACCTTTTTGCCACCGGTTTCAATGAATAATTGCTGTCAGGATGTGTGGGTCTGCCTAAATGAGACATCAAAATCAGCTTGGCTCCGCTTTTGATAAGGTATTCTATGGTTGGAATGGTCATGCGAATTCTGTAGTCTTCACCTATGACGCCATTACTAAGACTCACATTGAAGTCTACTCTCATTAATATTTTCTTGTCGTAATATTTCAGGTAACCCAAATCGGAGATAGTTTGTAACATCTGACTGCCAGTATGATTAGCCCTTCTTTAAGATTATGCGTGCCAAAAG